>JAZNHY010000106.1:0-15979 GCA_045577235.1 Lachnospiraceae bacterium | reverse complement strand
GTCTATCGGATCTAATCCGTTTTTTATCAGAAATGCATTACATTTAGAAAAGTGTCTGCATCCAAAGAAACCGCGATAGGCAGATAAAGGAGAAGGATGAGGAGCCTCCAGAATCAGGTGTTTTGGATTGTTCAGCATTTTCTTCTTTTCTCTGGCGTTGCTTCCCCAAAGCATGAATACAATTGGCCGATCCTGTTCGTTTAAGATACGGATAGCTGCGTCTGTAAATTCTTCCCAGCCAATCCCCTTATGGGAATTTGCCTCATGAGCCCTTACAGTCAAAACAGTATTTAACAATAATACGCCCTGATCTGCCCATTTTTTTAAATACCCGCTGGAAGGCATGGTGCAGTGAAGATCATCCTGCAGTTCTTTATAAATGTTGACAAGTGAAGGCGGGATCTCTACCCCTTTTTGAACAGAAAAGCACAATCCATGAGCCTGCCCTTCATTGTGATAAGGATCTTGTCCAAGAATAACTACTTTAACTTCATGAAGCGGTGTGAAGTGAAATGCATTAAAAAGATCATCTGCCGGAGGATAGATCACATGTGTTTTATATTCTTCATTTACTGTCTGATATAGTTTTTTATAATACTCTTTCCCAAATTCTTCTTTTAAAGGGGAAAGCCAGTCATTGCTGATCGGCGGCATTTTTGCTCTCCTTAGTTTTCTTTTGTCTTTCTTTTTTTCGGTTTTTTTTCTTCTTTCACTTTTTTCTCAGGCTTTGGCTTGTTGTCATCTTTCTTGATCCTGTCAACTGCAGCCTGCCAGATAGGAATATCAGATAGTTTGATCCGTCTCTTTTCCGTCTTTTGAGGTTCTTCTATTTCATTTGCTGTTTTTGCAGCTGATTCCAGCTCGATCCAGAATGAGACTCCATCCGGATGATTTTCTACGCCGCATTGCTGATTCAGAGAGTCTGCAATTGCTTTGACAATAGAAAGGCCAAGACCACTACCGCCATATTCTCTGGTTCTGGCCTGATCCACTTTGTAGAACTCTTCCCAGATCTTATTAAGGTCATCTTCCGGAATATTTACACCTGTATTAAAAATAGTAATACGAACTTTATTGTTCTCTTTCTTCTCAACATTGATCCGGATCACACGTTTATCATCAACATGATGAAGTGCATTATTGAAGTAATTCATAAATGCTTCTTCAAACAAGAACTCATCTGACCAGACATATTCCGAATAACTGTTATCAAAGAAAATATCCACATTCTTTTCCGCGATGATCATGGACATGGTATTTAAAAAGCCGTTGATGACAGCAATGACATCAAAACGTTCCAAAGAAACAGCGCTGGTTCCCTGCTCCAGCTGATTCAGGGCGGAAAGACGTTTGATCAGGATATTCATTTTTTCAGCTTCATCTATGATGACATCGCAATAATAAGCCCGATCTTCCGGATCATCAGAAATGCCCTCTTTTAATCCTTCTGCATAACCGGAGATCAGCGCGATTGGTGTTTTTAATTCATGGGAAACATCTGACAAGTATTTTTTACGCTGCTGTTCCAACTGAGTTTTGGCTTTTAATTCGTTTTCCAGATTTAAGTTGGACGATTTCAATTCTGCGATCATACTCTGGAGTTTTTCGCTGATCTGATTCAGATTCTCCCCCAAAAGGCCAATCTCATCCTGACGAAAATGTTTATACGTGTATTTTGCATCAAACTCACCTTCATTCAGGTTTTGAACAAAACCGAGAAGATTCGAAAGAGGTTTCGTATAATAATTAACAATAAAATAAATAACAATACCTGCTATGATCAGGATCGCAGCACAAACAACGCTAAAAAATATCAGTGACTGTTTAACTTCTCTTTGAACCCCCAGGAAAGAGGATCTGACAACATAAACATACCCATTATCCAGGTATCCCCAATCCTCTATATAAAGGATCTTTCCGTGTTCATCACTAACTTCCTGGATGGTATGATTGTCTTCTTGTCGAATAACTTTTTTCTGACTGCTGTCCTGGTCCTGTAAAAAGGTGATGTCATCCAAACGACTTAGCAGGATACTGGAATTACCATATGAATAGACCGGGAGCCCTGCAGGATTCACTACCAGTAGAGATAGACTGTTTTGTTCACAAAAATTAGATATTTCATGAAAATCGTTTTTCTTAAAATCAGTTTGTTTCAATTCCTGATTTAAAGAAATTAAAGACCGGGTCTTAATATTTTCATAGTACCCGGAAGAAAAAACGCTGCAAAAAACAAAACCGATCACAAAGGCAAATAATAATGCCATGATCAAAATGGTTATTGTTTTCGCTTTTAAGGAAGATTTTTTCATGAATTACTCATCCACTTCAAACTTATATCCCATGCCCCAGATTGTTTTAATATAGTCCCCGCAGTCTCCAAGTTTGGAACGGATCTTTTTCACATGGGTATCAATTGTTCTGGCATCGCCAAAGTAATCATAATTCCAGACATTATTCAGGATTTTTTCTCTGGAAAGAGCAATACCTTTATTTTCAGCAAAATAACACAGCAGTTCAAATTCTTTAAAGCTAAGTTCAATTGGATTTCCATCGACGCTGACCACATGAGATGTTTTATTGATCGTCAGTCGGCCGGCAGTAATAATATCTTCCTCATTCAGTTTATTTGTACGACGCAGGATCGCATCGATACGAGCGACCAGAATCTTTGGACTGAAAGGTTTTGTAATATACTCATCAATTCCCAGGTTGTAGCCTAAGAGTTCATCTGTTTCATCACTTTTAGCAGTAAGCATAATAATAGGGACCTGAGATACTTTGCGGATTTCACGGCAGGTCTCCCAGCCATCCATCTTTGGCATCATAACATCCAAAAGAACAAGATCGATATCTTTATCCTCATAAACAATATCGATTGCTTCTTCACCATTGGAAGCTTCCACAACTTTGTAGTCTTTTGCTACCAGGAAGTCTTTTACGATCTTTCTCATTCTGGCTTCATCATCGACTACTAATACTTTTAAATCGCTCATAATATCCTCACTGAAAAATGAAATACAATAACGGTTATTTCGTTTATATTATACTCTATTTGTGACTAATATTTGAATTAAAAATGGATGACGCCTAAATGTTCCAGTAAGATCTTAAGCCCGATCAGGATCAAAATCACACCTCCGACAATTTCTGCTTTGGCTTTTAGTTTTGCGCCAAACCGGTTTCCGATGCATACTCCGGCAAAGGAAATCAGGAATGTCGTCACGCCGATGATTGAAACAGATTTCCAGATCTGAACAGATAAAAAGGCAAATGAAATGCCAACAGCCAGTGCATCCACGCTGGTTGCGAATGCTAATACAACAAGTTCCCCATAACGCAGCCGGAAGGATTCTTCTTTCTTTTCCCCTGACCTGATTTCTTTGACTGCTTCTACGATTGCTTTACCACCAATAAAAAGAAGAAGTCCGAATGCAACCCAATGATCTGCCGCAACGATATATCGTTCAAAACGGATCGCTGCGAAGTAACCGATCAATGGCATTCCTGCCTGAAAAACGCCGAAAAACAGCGCAATGATCAATCCTGCCTTGTAATTGATTTTCTGCATGGAAAGACCTTTGCTGATAGCAACCGCAAAAGCATCCATGGATAGTCCGATTCCAATAAGTAGTATTTCAGTAAAAGTCAATGTTAGCTCCCTGCTTATTTTTGTATTAATGAAAATGTAATACAATGGAACGAAGCCCGCAAGAGGTTTTTTCTTTCATAGAAATAAGTCTATTCATATGATAATATTAAACAGAACTTAAATGGACCGGAGGCTTTAGTTTTGGCTTTTGACGGAAGCGTGATTGCCTGTCTTGTAAAAGAATACAAAGATCAGATCCAAAATGGCAGGATCGTTAAAATTGCTCAGCCAGAGAAAAATGAGCTGTTATTAACGATCAAAAAAGATGGGCAGCAGAAAAAACTATTAATTTCCGCTGAAGCTGCTCTTCCTATCACTTATCTGACAGAAGAAAGTAAAGCATCCCCATTAACTGCCCCATCTTTTTGTATGCTTTTAAGAAAACATATTCTGAATGGGCAGATCATTGGTATCTTCCAGCCTTCTATGGAGAGGATCATTGATTTTCATATTGAACATTACAATGAAATGGGAGATCTCTGCCAAAAGATCCTGACTGTAGAGTTAATGGGTAAACACAGCAATATTATTTTCCGTGATGGAGATCATATATTAGACAGCATTAAACATATTTCCTCTCTTGTCAGTTCCGTTCGTGAAGTTCTTCCTGGACGAGATTATTTCATACCTTTTGCTGATGAAAAAAAAGATCCGTTTGAAGTTTCAGAAGAAGAATTCACTGCTGTTTTTGTTTCTGGTAAATCACTGTCAAAGACTCTTTGCTCTGCTTTTACCGGGATCAGCCCGCAGTTAGCGGAAGAAATCATAAATTTATGTGGGATTGATTCAGATAGGCCTGCAGGAAGCTTATCTCCAGAAGAAGTTCTTTCCTTGTACGGCTCTTTTCAAGGACTAATGGATAAAATTGCCAGCGGTGATTTTACGCCTCAGATCTATTATGAGAATCAGGTTCCATTTGCCTATGCTGCATTGGATCTGAAGATATATCAGAATCTGGATAAAGAACCTTATGACAGCATTTCCAGATTACTATTTGCATATTATGCGAAGAAAAAGACATATACTGAGCTGCGTCAGAAAACTGCTTCTCTCAGACAGACGATCCAGACATTGCTCAATAAAGACTATAAAAAATATGATCTTCAGCTGAAACAGTTAGATGATACAAAGAAAAAAGAGGTATATCAGCTCTACGGTGAGTTAATTACTGCATATGGGTACAGCGTTCCGGAAGGATCCGTATCTATGGACGCCGAAGATTATCATACCGGGAAAATGGTAAAGATCCCATTGGATCCAACTATTCCTGTTATTGCAAACGGCAAACGGTATTTTGATAAATATGCAAAACTAAAAAGGACCCATGAAGCGTTAACGCAGGTGATCCGTCAGACCAAAGAAGAGATCGATCATTTGGAGTCTATCCTGACATCTCTGGATATGGTGCAGGAAGAAGCTGATATCAGTGATCTGAGGAGGGAAATGACAGAAAGCGGATACAGCAAACAGACCGGCGGTCAAAAGAAACAGACGAAAAAAGAAAGCAAGTCTTCTCCGCTCCATTATGTTTCTTCTGATGGATTCGATATTTATGTAGGCAAAAATAATATTCAAAATGAATATCTGACGCTGAAATTTGCAGATGGAAACGATTACTGGTTTCATGCGAAAAACCTTCCTGGATCTCATGTGATCCTGAAAACGAATGGAAATGATATTCCGGACCGTACCTTTGAAGAAGCTGCTCAGCTTGCTGCACATTTTTCAAAAGCGGAGGGAGCTTCTAAGGTTGAAGTGGATTATGTCCAGAGAAAACAGTTGAAAAAACCAGCCGGTTCTAAACCGGGCTATGTGATCTACCATACAAATTATTCCATGTCGGCATCTACTGATATATCCGGCATTAAAGAGCTTTAAATGGAAGCAGGAGGCATTATGAAAAAACTAGGAGCCAAGTTCTGGTCAGTGCTGATCATATTCGGACTCATGGGCCAAATAGCCTGGGTCGTGGAAAACATGTATTTTAACGTGTTTATTTACAAAATGTTCCGCGCCAGCGCATCCGATATCTCCTTTATGGTTGCCGCAAGTGCAGTTGTAGCAGCTGTAACTACCCTTTTCATTGGAGCTCTTTCTGATTATATTTCCAAACGTAAGCTGTTCCTTTGTGGAGGCTATATCATCTGGGGTATTACGATCCTGGCCTTTGCATTGATCCGAATGGATATTCTGACTCCATTGGCAGGTTCCATGACAGCAGCCATGTCATTAGGTGTAACGCTGGTCATTATTATGGACTGCGTTATGACTTTTTTTGGCTCTTCAGCGAATGATGCGGCTTTCAATGCATGGATGACAGACTGGGGTGAAGAAGGAAATCGAGGAAAAATAGAAGGTTTCAATTCCATGATGCCGTTGGTTGCCATCCTTGTCGTGTTTGGAAGTTTTATGTTCTTTGATCTGGACCAGGCTAAAAGCTGGATCCTCATTTACCTGATCATTGGCGGATGTACTATTTTAATCGGTATTTTGGGAATCTTTATTCTTCAAGATTCTCCATCTGTAAAGGCAGAACGTGAACGGATCAAAAAAGAAGGTCATGCGTATGGTTATTTTGCAACAGTATTTTACAGTTTCAGGCCTTCCGTAATGAGAAAGAATCCCCTTCTCTATTTTGTGATCCTGGTATTTGCTGTTTTTAACATTTCCATACAGATCTATATGCCATACCTGATCCTCTATTATGAAAAGGGTCTTGGCATGGATAATTATGTCCTGATCATGGCTCCGGCCATTATCGTTGCTGCCATTGTGACCGCACTATATGGAAAAACATTTGACCGGTTTGGATTTGCAAAAAGTGTTATACCAGCCGTAGTGATGCTTATTATTGGTTTTATGGTTCTGATTCTGACCAGAACTACGATCCCTGTCTTTATCGGCTCTCTGTTTATGATGTGCGGATATTTGACGGGAATGAGTGTATTTGGCGCGATGATTAGAAGTCAGATCCCGGATAATAAAGCCGGACAATTTCAGGGAATTCGTATCATTGGCATGGTTTTAATTCCGGGCATCATTGGTCCAGCCATTGGTGCCGCTGTATTGAAAAACGCTGATACGATCATTAATAACGATGGAACAACATCTTTTATTCCGAATCAGAAGATATTTTTAGCAGCATTGATCGTTGCTTTGATATTACTGTTTATTTTGTTCTTTCTGTTTCGTTATATGAATCGTTCCAAAAGGAGGCAAGCATGAATCAACTGTACACTGAATTATTACCTGATGATCCAACATGGGATGAAACTTATCCAAGACCGCAAATGATACGTGATAACTGGCAGTCTTTAAATGGCACCTGGGAGTTTGAAAATGGGAATACATTTACAGTTCCTTTTTGTAACGAGTCCATTCTTTCCGATTCCCTCTTTAAACCGTTTGCTGGTTATACCGTAAGGAAAAAATTCTATTTACAGGAAAACCTGAAAGATGATGTGATCCTGTTTCATTTTGATGCCATAGACGAGTTTGCAGAAGTAATTATAAACGGTAATTATCTTGGGTATCATGACAACGGATATCTTCCTTTCACCTATGCGATTCCCCGGGAAGAGCTTGCAGGAAAAGAAATCGAACTCCGCTTAAATATTGCAGACATGACAGATTTAAAATTTCCTTACGGAAAACAACGAAATAACCGCGGTGGAATGTGGTATACGGCAATCAGCGGAATCTGGCAGAGTATCTGGCTTGAATCCGTTCCAAAAGATTACATTGTAAAGGTAAAAACGAACACAGAAAATGATCAAGTGACTATTCACAAGTATCTTTCAGATGGAACCGTCGAGGTTGAGGAAAAACAAATAAAAGAACCACATCTCTGGACCATAGATGATCCTTATCTTTATTATGATACGGTCACTTATAAAGAGGATAAAGTCAAGATCTATTACGCTTTCAGAAAAGTGGAGATACGTGAAAAAAAAGTTTATCTGAATGATTCACCAGTATTTCTGAATGGAGTTCTGGACCAGGGTTATTTTCCGGATGGGATTTTTACCCCTGCTACTCCGAAAGAATATGAACGTGATATTCTTCGGATCAAAGATCTTGGTTTCAATATGCTGCGTAAACACCTGAAGTTAGAACCTGACGTTTTTTATTACTACTGTGATCTTCACGGTATGCTGGTCATACAGGATATGATCAATAATGGAACTTATTCCTTCTTATGGGACTCTGTTATTCCTGCGGTATTTCCGAATATTCCTCATGATGATTCCAATCAACATACTGATCCGGAAACCAGAGAAAACTATATTGACTCTATGAAAACTATCCTGGATCTTCTTTCCAATCATCCGAGTGTTATTGGATATACTCTGTTTAATGAAGGCTGGGGACAGTTTACCAGCGACCGTATTTACGAGATGGCAAAAGAGATTGATCCGACCAGACTGATCGACAGTACCTCCGGTTGGTATGCTGGTAAAAAGAGTGATTTTAACAGCCAGCATTTATACTATCCGTTCCAAAAGAAGCGAATGCCTAAGATCATGTCTGATTCTTCCCTTCCGGTGTTCTTATCTGAATTTGGCGGTATTTCCCGAAAGGTCGAAGGCCATACCTATGGCGATAAAGAGTATGGGTACTCCAAAGCAGCCGATGAAAAGGAACTAACCGATAAAATCATTCAGGAATACAATGAGATGGTTATTCCGTACCTGGACAAAGGACTATGTGGCTGCGTTTATACGCAATTATATGATATTGAAGATGAGATCAATGGATTCTATACCTATGACAGAAAGGTATGTAAGGTTGATGCTGACAGGATCAGAGAGATGAATCAAAAAATCAGGTATTAATGGTTTTTACGGATATTTTTAAGAGTTTCGTAACCTTCGTTAGATGGATCGGAAAGTGAACGCAGCATCATATCGCTGACGCGCTCTCCGATTTCTATGTTAGACAATTGAGATACTATGTCAGCTGGAATCATACCGACAAAATCATAGTAAACATCCGTCCCTTTAAACGGGAAGTTTTTGGCGATCTTCTCATTATTCTTCGTGACTACAACAACGATAGGTACATTCGCTTTTTTAGCGATTTTAAATAAGCCAGTATGAAAAGGCAAAAGAGGTTCAGCCGTCCAGTTGCGTGTACCTTCCGGATAAACGCCAATGGAAAACTTATCTTCTTTTAAAAACGTGGCAGCCTGTTCCACCGTCTGAAGTGCTTTTCTCGGATTATCACGGTCGATTCCTAAAAAACAAAGACGGCGGATGATTTTCCCAAATGCAGGTTTTTTAAAGTTTTCTTTCTTGGAAACAAAACAAAGATCCGCCTCTTTTCCCAGTATTTCCCAGGAAAGGATCGGATCAAAATTGGATTTATGATTTCCCACCAGAAGATACCTGCCCTGTTCTGGTACATTTGCAAGTCCTCGGACGTGGATACGGATCCGGGCAAAAAAGACAGCTATTTTTGTACAGGTATATAACAGGAAGCGGTAATATTTACTGTCCTGTGTGTATTCTCTGTTCGGATCTATAAAAAAACTACTGATGATGGATAGAATGAACATATTTGTTTACTGCTTATGCGCATGGTATTTCGTCACACCCAGGATCGTTTCTCCATCAAGCTGAACAGCACGCGGAGAGTCGAATTCTACGGTAATATCATGACCTTTGCAAAAGGCAGCCATTTTATTCTTAATATGCTTCCCAGTAAATACGCCAGGGAAACTAATGGCTATATTCAACCGTCCTCCATTTTGGAACATCATTAATGTAAGCGTGCGGTCCGGATCAGAGCGGTCCTGCATCGGGGCTACCATCATGCCGCCTCCCATAAAGCGGCCATTCATAGACGGTGCCATCCAAACCCGTTGATACTTATGAGTTACCCCGTCTACTGTTACAGTCGCATTGCATGGATGATATTTCCCTAAAAGTCCGGAAATTGCAATACTCGTATAATTAGCTTTCGCACCAGGGTCTTTTGCCTTCTGCTGATCGGCAATTTCACAGACCCATCCGTCAATGCCAAATGCTACATTGTTGATGAAATAGTATTTCTTATCGTTAATTTCGACCCATGGGAGATCTTTCAGATATTGCGTGATCAGAACCGGGGCACATGGGGTAGAAATCCCGATATCCCGCAGAAAATCGTTTCCGGTTCCTGTCGGAAATACATAGATATCTACATCCGGGAACTTATCATCACAATCGTTCACAAAACGATTCAGTGTTCCATCGCCTCCGCAGATCACGAGTTTGTCCGTATTATCCATCTTGTCAAACAAAAGGGAATAATCATGATCAGGGATTGCAGACATATCCATAAATTCTATGGATTCCTCTTTTAAATACTCAAAGATCTTCTCTGATTCTTTTCTGCCGGCTCCATTGCTGGAAAACGGATTATATAATACATAATATTGATTCATAGCCTTCTCCTATCCCTGTTATGCCAATCTCAATGCACTGGCATAGGCAATCAGTTCTTTGGCGTTTGCACGCGCAGTATCTGTTACGGTGATGCCGCCAACCAGACGGGCGACTTCTTCTACCTGTTCCTCTTTATTTAATTTTTCAATTCCTGATATCGTGCTGGATCCTTCCACTTCTTTTCTTATCCGGAAATGGGCATCTGCCATTGCAGCAATCTGCGGAAGATGTGTGATGCAGATGATCTGATGGTGTTTGCTCAGATAAAGAAGCTTCTCCCCTACTTTTCCTGCAGTCTGCCCGCTGATTCCTGCATCGATCTCGTCAAATATCAATGTTGGGATATCATCTTTATCAGCAATTGCTGATTTGATCGCCAGCATAATACGGGACATCTCGCCGCCTGATGCTGTTTTGGCTAATGGCATCTGCGGTTCGCCCGGATTCACAGAGATCATAAACTCTGCTCTATCAAAACCATTGCGGGTGATCTTAGGACCCTTTGTAAAATCAATGGAAAAATCCACATGGAGGAAATTCAGATCTTTTAAGTGATTCTGGATCAAAGGTTCCAGATTTTTCCCAGCTTCCTTCCTCAGATCAGATAATTGGTGAGAAAGCTGATTCAGGATGGCTGCACATTCCTTCATGCGGTGCTCCGTTTGAGCTTTCCGCTCAAAGTAATGTTCATATTGATCTAATTTTTCTGCAATATCTGCCGCATGTTGATAAATATCATCAACGGAACGGCCATATTTGCTCTTCAGACGATTGATCAGATCCAATCTCTGCGCGATTTCAGAAAACCGTTCTCCATCAAAAGGATTATGTTCCACATAATGTGCAATTTCATGAGCAACATCCTTAGAAAGGGAATCTATATCCATCAACGTCGCGCGGTATTCCTTTAATTCCGGTTCATAAACAAGCGCATCTTCCACATAACGAAGGGCATCCGAAATCTTTTTCAATGCTCCATCGTCTTCATTCGAAAGAATATTATGTGCTTTATTGACCGAAGAAAGAATAGTTTCCGCATTGCTGAGTTTTTTATACTCTGCTTCCAAACGAATATCTTCATCCGGCTGGATGGCTGCATCATCGATTTCTTTCTGCTCATGCTTCAGGAGATCGATCTCTCTGGAAAGCTGTGATTCATCCAGATTATAATTCTGATACTCCAGACGTATCATTCTGTATTGATCATATTGATCGGCCAGTTCTTTTCGAAGTTTACGGATAGGTTCTCCGCCAAAATCATCAATAATCTGCAAATGACGAGCAGGATCTAATAAAGACTGATGATCATGCTGGCCATGCACATCCACAAGAAGATCAGTCACAGATCTTAAAAATGCTAAAGTGACAGATTCTCCATTGATACGTGTGGTGCTGTTATCCATGGTGATCTTTCTGGATATGACGATCTGTCCATCCTCAGTTTCAATCCCCTGCTTCTTAAGGACAGATAAGACTCGTGGATCATCTGTATGAAAGCATAATTCCACGAGTCCATGATCTGCTCCGGTACGGATCATGGCTTTATTTGCTTTTTCGCCAAGTGCTGTATTCAATGCGCTGATAATAATGGACTTACCTGAACCGGTCTCGCCGGTCATGATGTTAAGACCATTGGTATAGTCAATATCTGCTTCCTCGATCAGCGCAAGATTTTTAATATAAACGTTCTTCAGCATTACAACTCTGTCAAAAGTTTCGTGATTTGTTCAATTGCTTTTTTTGCATCGTCATCTGATCTGGATGCACACATGATGGTATCATCCCCGGCAATACATCCAACGATCTCCGGAATCATCATATGGTCCAGGGCAGCTGCAACTGCCATTGCCATACCAGAGACCGTTTTGATCACGACAATATTTCCAGCCTGTAAGATATTGGAGTAACCATCTTTAAAGATCCGCAGGTATTTTTCCCTGTCGGCTTCTTTTTCCTGCGGATAAGAATACTTGCTGCCGCCTTTTCCATCCGGGATCTTTTCCAGATGAAGCGCCCGGATATCCCTTGATATAGTAGCCTGGGTGACATGAAATCCGGCTGCTGCTAGCAGATGAGCCAGTTCTTCCTGTGTTTCAATATCATTTTGCTGAATGATCTCAATAATTTTGTCTTGTCTGTTTGCTTTCATAGTTACTTTCCGCCTGAATTCAAATCATGATGCGTTCGTATCCGCAATATATTTTAAAAGTATCATTTCTGCCAAAGCATATCAGTGTGACATCTTTTTCCATCGCATATTCGATTGCCTGCCTTGTCGGCGGTGTGTAAGCTACCAGCACATGGCAGCCTGACAAAACACATGCCCTTACGTTTTCTTTTGTGATCTTTCCGCTTGTCAGTAAAATACACCCTGACATATCTATCCCATAAATCAGGGAATATCCAATTGCTTTGTAAATTGCATTGGTATTGGTGATGTCTTCTATAAACCGGATCACTGAATTGCCGTCAAAGATTTCTGCTGCATGAACGGAACCTGTTCTGCGATTCAGTTCGGAACGTGTCGAAAACAATTTCATTTCTTCGATCAGTTTTTCCGGCCGGATCGCGATATTCTGGTTTTTATTGGTATTATATGCTAAATGGTGGTCGACTTTAGGCCCTTTAGACTGAACTAACAGATCATCGACAAAAACGATCGCAACAACAGACTCTTCGTCAGCTTCAGCCATCATTACCTGGGAAATGTCTTCCGGTTCAAAATCTGCGTTGCAGTAACAATAGCCGATTGCCATTTCCTTCAGATACTGTGGCAAAGTGTCTGTAAAGATCAGGCATTTACCATTCATTGCATCCACAAATACTTTTTTTCGTGAATTGTTAGAATAATAGGTGTCATTTAAAAAGATGGCAAAATGACATTCGTTAACAACACTTGCGTCAACATCTGTCAAAACGCCATCCTTAAAAAGTTTGATCGTATCCGTATCAATAAGTCTATCAATATCATTATCAATCATTTTTTGCCCAGAACATCCCTGTCCCTACTTTCAGGGACAGGGATGCAATTCCTTTCTTATGCAAATATATTAGTAGATTTATACTTTATTTGCAAGAATGAGCTGATATTATTCAGACTTTATTCAGTTTTTATTCAGTCTTATGCGATCTTTTTTTCGGATCTTCATCTTCCGGATCGATCATCCCGGCTTTTTCTTTTCCCTTTCCGCGAAGGATCAGGTTAACGATGATGCCAAGGATCAGAGCAACTGCTACTTCGGTCAATGTAACCTGTCCAATCTTCAGGACCATTCCGCCGATACCTGCGATAAAGATCGTAGATGCAGTAAAGAGATTGCGGTTGTCGTTCAGATCAACTGGCTGCAGCATTTTCAGACCGGAAACAGCGATGAAACCGTAAAGCGTAATACATACACCGCCCATAACGCATCCAGGGATCGTGGAAAGGAAGGTCACGAATGGTCCCAGGAAGGAAGCGATAATTGCGATAACCGCTGTACATAAGATAGTAACAACGGAAGCATTACCTGTAATAGCGACACAGCCAACGCTCTCACCATAAGTGGTGTTCGGGCATCCGCCAAAGAATGCACCGACCATGGATCCAACACCATCACCTAACAAAGTTCTGTGCAGGCCCGGTTTTTCCAGAAGATCTCTTCCGATGATGGAAGAAAGGTTTTTGTGGTCAGCAATATGCTCTGCGAAAACAACGAATGCGACCGGAATATAAGCAACCGCAATGGTTGCAATGTATGTTCCGGATAATTCCTTAAATCCGCCTAAAGCAGTAAGGAACGTAAAGCTTGGTACCCATTTCATAGCAGCAAATGCTGAAAAATCGATGATCATCAGAGCTTCATTTCCGGAAGCCTTTCCGATCAGAGTGAAGATTACGGCAACAATATAGCCAGCTACAATACCGATAATAAATGGGATCAGCTTAACCATTTTCTTACCAAATACCGAGCAAAGGCATACAACCAGCAAAGTGACCATAGCACAGACAAAGCAAGCCCATGCGTGCGGTGTCATAACGTAAGCACCAGCATCTGCATCAAATGCTCCGCCTAATGCATCACTAACAGCATTTCCTGCAAGGCTTAATCCGATGATGGCAACTGTCGGTCCTATAACAACTGCCGGCATCAGGTAGTTGATCCAGCGTACACCAGCAAACCTGACAACAATTGCGATAACAACATACACAAGGCCTGCAAAGATTGCACCAATGATCATGCCAAGGTAGCCCATCTGCATGCTGACACCGCCTGCAAAAGCAGCAAACATGGATCCGATAAATGCGAAGGATGATCCCAGGAATACCGGGCTTTTAAACTTCGTAAATAACAGATACACAATGGTGCCGACACCAGCGCCGAAAAGTGCGGCACTTTGACTCATCCCGTTACCGATGATAGCCGGAACGGCGATTGTTGCAGCAAGGATCGCTAAAAGCTGCTGAATTGCGAAGACGACTGTCTGTCCAAAACGAGGTCTGTCTTCGACGTTGTAAACTAAATTCATTTCATCCTCCTGTTTTTGCATTCACAGCTGCAAAATCTTTAACTTTTTTATTATATACACGGACTTTTAGATACCTGTCCTCAATATCTGAAAATACCGTTTATACCTAAATATCATAGAGTTCTACGGATGTAGTCTCATCATAAGGCGGGATACGGACAGCAATACGTTCGCTTTTGGACGTTGGAACGTTTTTCCCGACATAATCACCCCGGATCGGGAGTTCTCTATGGCCCCTGTCGATCAATGCAGCAAACTGGATCGCTGCAGGTCTGCCGTGCTGCATAAGACCATCGATTGCTGCCCGCGCCGTTCTTCCCGTATAGACCACGTCATCCACGAGAATCACCACTTTGTTTTCAATAGAGAACGGAATGCTTGCCTCCTGTACGATAGGATCTCTGGACTTGTTGGTAAGATCATCCCGGTAAAAAGTAATGTCGATGCTGCCGACAGGAACCTTTTTTTCTTCTATCTTCTCAATGTTATCCGCAATGATCTGTGCCAGCGGTATGCCCCTGCGCTGGATGCCGATTATACAGATATTCTCTGCTCCGTTATTCTTTTCCAGGATCTCATGAGAGATCCTTTTTAAGGCTCTGGAGACGGATACATCATCCATCAAAGTAGCTTTGTAACGCATAATTTCTAATAAAAAAGCCGCATCACAGGATGCAGCTTTTTGATCTGATCAGCCGTTCATTACGGCTTTAGCAGTCCTTGGCGGCATCTCTGTACCATCATTAAAGGTCTGATTTGTCTGCTTTATGTTACTACTATATATAGCGCTTGTAAAGTTGAAAATTCATATATCTTGTGTTTCTATAGGAGCCTGAGATGTGAGTTTGGAACATTTTTTTGCTGCATTTGAATGAGATCGCGTTTTTCGTGCATTTTTTTTGCTGCATTTGAATGAGAACGCGTATTTCGTGCATTTTTATATTGAATATTTCTATAGACAACAATAATAAGCAACACCATGTATGCATAAAACTTTAAAAAAGCACGAAACTCGCAATGACAAATTATGAGGATTATTATTTTTGCACGAAACTCGCAATCTCA
Organism: Lachnospiraceae bacterium; assembly: GCA_045577235.1. Lineage (GTDB taxonomy): Bacteria > Bacillota > Clostridia > Lachnospirales > Lachnospiraceae > RGIG5612. The sequence goes on along the minus strand of JAZNHY010000106.1, from coordinate 325 downwards.
AATTTCAAGGCAGAATAAAACTCTTAAGCAGTCATTATTATATATCGTGACAGGTGAAGGGGCTTTCGCCAGGAGCTTTAATTTGCATAAGGGACAGTGTGAGGGGTCTTGGACATGCATTTAGAAAGCATGGGAAAGACCCCTCAACTGTCCCTTAACAGTAAATAGAAAAGGGACTGCCGAAGCAGTCCCTTTTACCTATGCACTTGATAAAATCAAGCCTTTTCAATCTTAACCGCACAAACCTTGTACTCCGGAATGCAGGCAATGTCATCGTAAACAGCATTGGTCAGCTTGTTTGCATTGCCATCCGGGAAGTGGAAGG
>JAZNHY010000105.1:0-2395 GCA_045577235.1 Lachnospiraceae bacterium | reverse complement strand
TTTCAGGCATCTTCTTTTTTATATTTCATAAGTTCCTCGCAAAAATCCGGACACTCTTTGTCTGCACGGATCGGTTTTCCTTCCAGATTAATAAAGCAGTGGGAGGATGTGGCCACGCAGACTACGGTTCCGTCCTCTTTTTGCATCTCGTACCCAAATGTCAGACGGATTCCATCAAATTTATCCACATAAGTGGTGATCGATACCACATCCGAGAATGTGGTCGGGCGGATATATTTGCAGTCCAGCTTCAGCACTGGCGATGCAAACCCACTCGATTCCAGTTTTGCGAATGGCCAGCCGATCTGCTCCAGAAAATTCACACGGGCTTCCTCCATCCAACGGATGTAATTGGCGTGATGCGTAATGCCCATTTTGTCGGTTTCATAGTATTGAACATAATGCTTATATGGTTCCATGTTTCTCCTTTTTGCCGCTCTCAGCTATTGCAATCTCCGGCACAACTTGCTTTAATATGTTAGAACAATTATAAAACTTCAAATGAAATATGAAAACAGAAAGAAAATTCAGGACTAAAGAATGAAAAACCAGCCGACAACGATCGTCCATCCAATCGAACCAACTTATGATGCGCATTCCCGGATCCTGATCCTAGGGAGCTTTCCTTCCGTGAAATCCCGGGAGATGATGTATTTCTACGGGCATCCGCAGAATCGGTTCTGGAAGGTCGTCGCCGCTTTGTACAAAGAGGAAGTGCCGATGACCGTGGAGGATCGGCATGCTTTTTTGATCCGCAATCATATTGCCGCATGGGACTCTATTCATCAATGTACGATTGTCGGGTCGTCAGATTCCAGTATCAAAGATGTGATACCAAATGATCTTTCCCCAATACTGAATGCTGCTCCGATCGAAATGATCTGCTGCAACGGGAAAACGTCCTGGAACATGTACCACAAATATATTGAGCCAACGACCGGTCGCGAGGCCGTCTGTCTTCCGTCCACCAGTCCGGCCAATGCCGCCTGGAGTCTGGAGAAGCTGATTGAAGCATGGTCGGTCATTCTGTAATTTGAAGCAACACATCAAACCTGGCCGCGATGACCATAAAACATATAAAAAGATAATCAGAGTACGCCCCAGATAAGGAGCAGGATCACGACAAGAAGCGCAAAAGCGCCCAGATAAATCAATGCTATCACAAGAGTTGCGCTGATCGCGCCGCCCAGATATGCCTTTCTGGTTTCCTTGTCTTCTGAAGGCTCATAACGTTTGCGATATTGTCCTTCTTCAGATGAGAAAACCTCCGGGTCATTATCCTGTGCCGCTTTTCTTTCTGCACGCAGCTCTTTAAAACGCTTGATATTCGGAAGGATCAATGGCGGACGCTCTACACCGCTCATATCAGCGATGGTCCGGCCGTCATCTTCAAATGGTTCTTTTTTACTCATCTGTTTTAAAATCAGGAAAGGCTGCATCCGCCATGCGGGTGCAGCCTTTTGTATTACTCGTTAAAGAGGTGGCACACGACAAAGTGTCCAGGTTCCACTTCTTTCTGCACCGGAACTTCAGTCTTGCATTTTTCCGTGCAGTATTTGCATCTGGTATGGAACTTGCATCCTGCCGGCGGATTTGCCGGGGATGGAATAGTTCCCTCCAATACAATACGGTCCATCTTTGCTTTCGGATCCGGCATCGGGATTGCGGAGAACAATGCCTTGGTATAAGGATGCAGCGGATTCTTGAAGATATCCTTCTTGTCACCGTATTCCACCAGGTTGCCCAGGTACATGACACCGACCGAATCTGAAATATGCTCCACGACAGAAAGGTCATGTGAGATAAACAAATAGGTCAATGATCTCTTCTCCTGCAATTCATTCAGCAGGTTGATGATCTGTGCCTGGATAGAAACATCCAAAGCTGATACCGGCTCATCGCAGACGATGAATTCCGGATCCAGTGCCAATGCTCTGGCAATACAGATCCTCTGTCTCTGGCCGCCGGAAAACTCATGCGGATACCGGTCTTTGTGGAACGGCTGCAGTCCACAGTCATCCATGACTTTATCCACGTAATCATTGAATTCTGCTCGGGAAACCAGTCCGTGCTCCCTTGCTGCCTCACCGATGATCTCGCTGACTGGAAGTCTTGGAGACAAAGATGAGAACGGATCCTGGAAAATGATCTGCATTTCTGTACGGATGTCACGCAGTTCCTTTTTGTTCAGGTCGTAAACTTCACGGCCATTAAACAGTACGTCGCCCGCAGTCTTGGAATCATACAAACGGAGGATCGTACGGCCAGTCGTTGTCTTGCCGCAGCCAGACTCTCCTACCAGACCCATTGTCGTTCCGCGTTTCAGATTGAAGGTAACGCCGTCAACTGCCTTGACCTGTCCAACCACACGGTTCATTAAACCGCCTTTGATCGG
>JAZNHY010000104.1:0-5754 GCA_045577235.1 Lachnospiraceae bacterium | reverse complement strand
ATGCGGGCATGCGCCTTCTTTTCCTCTCCAGTAAGACTTTGTATTCTCAGCGACCGGCAATTTCATATTTTCATTTTCCTGAGCGATCTCAGCTGCAACTTCTGCCAGATTGCGGCCGATCTCTTTCATGCGCTCAATCTTGTCGTCCTGCATGATGATATCTTTGCACCAGGAGAAATATTCATTATTGACAACTTTCCAGCCAGGGCTCATAGCAAACATCGCATGATCGGTCTCTACACGAACGCCCCAATCAGATCCGCCGATGCCGACGAAGGAGATAGCTTTCTGCTTAAAATACTTGGCATCCAGTCCCTTGCCGGTTTCTTTCAGCATCTGGAAGTGTGCGCCTAACAGAAGGCCGGAGTCATGTCCCGGACCCATGCGGTCACACAGAGTTTTGAATAATCCGGAACAACCGGATTCAAAGATTGGGTCTACAAAAAGGACGCCGTCTGCATCAATGATCTTCTCATAAAGTGCTGCAAAGTCATCTTTGCGTGTGCAGACCATGCCTTTACCCATGACCAGTCCGCGGGAGCATGCAACGCAGCCGGAACAATAATCAAAATTCCAGTCAAATGCATGAATGAATTCGATCTCTGCGCCAGCATCTCTTGCAGCCTCTAAAGCCACACGACACATCGTATCGTTATTACCGTTTTTGGTTCCTGTGGAAATACCTAAAATTTTCATAAAAACCTCCTAAATTAAAAACTGGGTTGTCTTATCCTTCCTTGTACGAGTGATTATATCGGGTATTTTTCCAAGAATAAATAGGAAAATGAGATAATCGACACTTTTCCGCAAATTGACTTTTTTAAATGGCGGCAGCCGTTTAATACACCAAAGACGGGCGGTAATTCTCAAAGATCACTGCATCATTCTGTTCCTGATCCACATCAGGAATACGTGATGTCCATGCAAAAAGAAGGGTTCCTTTTTCCCGCATCCGCAGAACGTGCTTTGGACGCTCAACATTCTGATAGGCAATAAAATCCGGCTGGCATAAAAAGCTAAGCGTGCAGTTGGAAAGAAGTTTCGCTACTAATGCCGGATATGTTGGCATATATTCTTCCTTTGATGCTGCCAGAAGGCCGCGGAAAACCTCCGGCACATTCTGCTTAAACCAACGCACAATAAACGGGTTAAAAGATTCGATACAATATTTACCCTGATACTGCTGCAGGATATTATACGTTTTTTCACACAGTTCGCTGTTGCGCGGCCCACTCTTCAGTTCCACGATCAACGGGCTGTCCCCTGAACCGATCAATTCCAATACGTCCGTAAACAAAGGAATATGCTGCATGGTTCCCAACAGAGAAAATTCTTTCAGTTCATCATAGTCATAGGCATCGACTCTGCCGTCCACTCCGCAGACCCTGTTCAGAGTATCATCATGAAAGACGACCACCTGCCCGTCTTTGGACAGCTGCACATCCAGCTCAATACCATAGCCTTCTCCTGCTGCAGCAGCAAATGCCATCAGCGAGTTTTCCGGAATGCTCCGGTCCATATCATGCAGACCCCGATGCGCGAAATTGCGATGCATAAAATGCTCTGCTCTTCCACGCACTTCAAAGCCCTGCTTTTGCAGATAATCATCTTCTGTCATTCTTTCCACTACCTGCGCGTTGTGGCAGCGGGTAAAATCAATCATCGTCTCCGAATGCCTCCAGGCCCTTCGCGTTCTGGACCTTCTTTGCCTTAATATTCTTAACAAGGAATACAAATACGATGCAGCTTAATCCGATCAGGATCATGGAGTAGATCGGCAGTGCGCCCCATATCCCGCTCCTCATAAATACGAAACCAAGCAGGACCGGTGTAACGGTCTGGGCTGCCATACTTGCTGCATAATAATACCCTGTAAATTTTCCGATCTTGTTGGAAGAACAAAGCTCCACCACCATCGGGAAGGAACAGTTGTGCACCCATGCCATGCCAAATCCCTTAATGACCCATACGATATAAAGGAACATCGGGAATGAAAATTCTCCGTTTACCCCGGTGACAACGCCTGTCGGATGCACAAAGATCATGATGAACAGCGCAACGAAAGTCGCCATTAATCCGATCGAAATCGTCCATTTTCTTCCAATCTTATCCGCAACAATACCGGCAGTCGCAAATCCAATGACGGAGGCCACACCTCCGATAATGGTCAGGATCATGGTCGCGCTGCTGACGGAATTCAGATAATAAATGACATAGTTTCCAATATAAGTTCCAATCGCGTTATCCGCCATGAACCACAAAAACTCTGCCCCAAGGATCGAGAGAAGCATCCTTTTATTCGCTGCACTCATAGGACCCTCGTCCGTAACAGGATTTTCGATCGCCGCCTGACGCTCGCCTTCTTCCATATCCTCTTTCAGTTCTGCTGCCAGCTTGTTTTCCTTGATCGTCAGGAACAGAACCAGTGCGGAAATGATCATTAAAACAGATGCAACAATAAACGGGATCTCAATGATCCACATCTTCTGTGCCCTGTCAGTAACATTAATATAATCGCTCAGTTTCAGGAAGATACCAAGGACCGTCGCAAAAGCGCCGCCCAGATATCCCATGATATTGATCACTCCGTTTGCTTTTGCACGAAGTGGTTTTGGTGTGATGTCAGGCATCAGCGCGACTGCTGGATTCCGGTACATCATCATGAAGATCAGGACGATCGCCATCATGGCGACCATACCTCCAATACTGTTATTATGGAAAAACAGCGGGATGAACGGGAACGCAATGGCGGAAATGACTGTACCGATAAGAATAAAAGGCATTCTCTTTCCAATCGGGGTCTTAGTTTTATCCGACAACCGTCCGAAAACCGGAAGGAGGATCAGTGCGGCGAGATTGTCACACGCCATGATGATACCGACCAGCCACTGCACGTTCAGGATCTTGGATGGATCACTAAGCTTTAATTCGGCACTGGTAAGTCCGTACATCCGGTTGGCAAAGATGTCCGTCAGGAAAGTCGGACACCAGGAATCATAGACCTGCCATAAAAGCAGAATGCCGAAAAAAGCAAAACCAATGAGAAAAGTTCGTTTGTAATTCAGTTTTAATGCTCTCATAATACTCCCTCTACAACAGATTCCAGTTCATCAATCGAATAAATAACGGCATCCGCATCTTCCGCTGTTCCAAAGCCATATGCTGCATGGATAAACGGAATCTGTGCGTCCTTTGCCGCTCTTTCATCTTTGATGGTATCACCAATATATACTGCCTTGCTGTAATTGTTACGCTCCATTACCAGCCGGATATTTTCTGCTTTGGTTTTGCCGGTATTGCCCCACTCTTCCATATCGCAAAACAGATCGCTCATCTTCATGGAGACATAAAAGGCGTTGATATACCCGCTCTGACAGTTGCTGACCACAGCCATGTCATAGCCGGCTTTTCTCAAGTTTTCCAATGTTTCCCGCACTTTCGGGAACAATACTGCACCATGTTCTGTCAAATATTCATTTTCATATATCTCACAGTTTTTAAAAACCTGACGGGCATTATCTCCCTGATAGCCTGCCAGCACCGTCTGTGCGATCTCTTCCATCGTCTTACCCATGACGGACATGATGTCTTCTTTGGTCAGCGTTTTTATCTCCGGAAGCTGTTCCCGAAGAATGACATTCCAGGAATCTGCGACTTCCTGGCTGGAATCCCAAAGCGTGCCGTCCAGATCGAACAGCAGGATCCCTTCTTTTTTATGTTCTGCCTGAATCATTCTGTTTTCCCCTTTGATGTTCTGCCATGATTATACGTTGCGAACCGACAAAAACACAAGCATTCTCTTTCTTTCCTTTCCCTTATCTTTATATTATAATGAGGCCTGTGAAAAGACTTCCGTTATGCTTATTTGCTATCATGATGGTCCTGCTTGCGGCCTGTCTTGTTTTGCTCGGCCTTTCCAGAGACCGGGTAAAACCTGGTGCTGTACTGTACCAGATGGAGACGATCCCCCGGATCCCGCACGTCGTCCTGACGCAGGAGGAAAAGGACCGGATGATGAGTTTTGATAACGAAGACGGCATTTCTCTGGAACGTATGGCGCTTTACTATAATGACCATAAGGAGACTTACTACAGCCAGAACGTTCTCCCCGGAGAAATGCTGGAGATCCCGGGTCGGCATGTAGCGTTCGACGGAACCATTCGCGATGAAGACGGCTATATCTGTGTCGCCTGTGATTACGATTACTATGGCTACGGGGAAGTGGTCGAGACCTCCATCGGCTGGGGGAAGGTCTATGATACCGGCTGCGCTTACGGAACCGTAGATATATATACGGATTGGTGATGATATGAAGTACTTATTTCTGGGATTATTACTGATTGCGACTGTCTGGCATCTGATCGAAAGCTGGAATGATAATATGCGGAGACGCCGGTTCACCAAACCGTTTCTGATCCCGCTGATCCTTTTATACTATCTTGTCTCATCCAGCCACCCGATCTGGTTTCTGGTCCTGGCGCTGATCTTCAGCTGGCTGGGTGATGTGTTCCTGATGTTCCAGGGCAATACCTGGTTCACGATTGGCGGATGCTTCTTTGGTGTCAGTCACATCTTTTTCGTCCTGACCTATGTTGGCCGTATTCAATGGTCTGCGGTTCACCTTTATGTCATCATCCCTGTGGCAATTGTATATATCGCCATCACGACGCTGGTCATCCGCGCCGTAATTAAGCAGACCCCAAAAAAGATGCTGCCGCCGATGTATCTGTACCTCATCGCCAACAGCACTATGAATGTCTTTGCCATCATGCAGCTGGAGTCGATACCAGGTGCGGGCTCCATCATCGCAGTGGTCGGTGCCATCCTCTTCTTTATCTCAGACTGCTGCCTGTTTCTGGTTCGTTATTCCAAACGGCCGGAGCTGGTCTTCAAAAAACATTTTACCGTTATGCTGACCTATGTCGTCGGAGAATTTCTGATCACGCAGGGCATCCTGATGCTGGTGGGATAATATATGAAATCGGCTGCTGTGAACCTTCCTGATCCATCCTCGTCTGTTCCGCAAATCTATGCGGGGCCGATGGAAGGCATCACGAACTATTTGTTCCGAAGTGTGTATCATCGGCATTTCTCCGGTATTGATACCTACTTCACCCCGTTTGTCACGGGAACTCATCTCAGTAAAAAAGAACAAAGAGATATCCTTAAGGAAAACAACCCCGGCATGAATGTTGTCGTTCAGGTCCTTTCAAATCAGACCGACGACTTTTTGTCTGTCGCCCATATTGTGTCGGAGGAATTCGGCTATGACCACATCAACTTAAATCTGGGATGTCCTTCCGCCACAGTCACCTCCCGCAAACGCGGCGCAGGATTTCTTTCTGTCCCGGATAAACTGGAACAATTTCTGGATGAAATCTTTGAGCGCTCCCCGATCACGATTTCTATAAAAACACGCATCGGCATGCACGATGCTTCCAACTGGGAAAATATACTTGCTCTTTACGAAAAATATCCAATGACCGAGCTCATTGTCCACCCGCGTATCCGCGATGCCTTATATGGCGGACTCCCGGATCTGGATGCGTTCGATCTGGCATATCAGAAAAGCTCTCATCCGCTCTGCTATAACGGAAACCTGTTTCATTTGGGCGATTATGAAAAGATCCTTTCACGCTTTCCAGAATTGCCGGCTGTCATGATCGGCCGCGGCATTCTGATCAACCCATTTCTGCCGGAGGAAATCAAGAATGCTACTGCTTCTGGAGCTTCCTCCACTGCTTTTGGAATGAT
>JAZNHY010000103.1:0-5193 GCA_045577235.1 Lachnospiraceae bacterium | reverse complement strand
CCGCGGAAACCATCAATCGCAATGATATCTGCACCGCTTCGTGCAATACCGCTGGCAATGGCAGCTATATTGTGGACAGCTGCCACTTTTACAATGACCGGTTTACGATATTCCGTTGCTTCTTTCAGAGAGTAGACCAGCTGCCGCAGATCCTCGATCGAATAAATATCATGGTGAGGTGCAGGAGAAATGGCATCGGAACCTTCCGGGATCATACGGGTGCGGGAAACATCGCCAACGATTTTCGCTCCTGGCAGATGTCCGCCAATGCCCGGCTTTGCGCCCTGTCCCATTTTGATCTCTATTGCTGCGCCTGCTTCCAGATAATCTTCGTGCACGCCGAAACGGCCGCTTGCCACCTGTACGATGGTATTTGGACCGTATTGATAGAAGTCTTCATGCAGGCCGCCTTCTCCGGTGTTGTAGAGGATTCCAAATTCAGCAGCAGCCCTTGCCAGAGAGGAATGGGCGTTATAACTGAGCGAACCGTAGCTCATGGCTGAGAACATGACCGGCATGTCAAGTGTGATCTGCGGCGGAAGTTCACAGATGATTTTTCCGTTCGCATCACGTTCGATCTTTTCCGGCTTCTTTCCAAGAGATACGCGGGTCTCCATCGGTTCCCTGAGCGGATCGATGGAAGGATTTGTGACCTGCGATGCATTGATCAGAATTTTATCCCAGTAAACCGGAAGCGGTTTTGGATTTCCCATGGAAGAGAGCAGCACACCGCCGCTCTGTGCCTGCTTGTAGATCTCCCGGATCGTATCATTCTGCCAGTTGGCATTTTCCCGCAGCTGGCAGTTGCTTTTAACGATTTTTAATGCCCGGGTCGGGCAGAGAGATACGCAGCGCTGGCAGTTGACGCATTTGCTTTCATCACTCATCATCATGCCGTAATCTTCCAGATAGGAATGGACTTCGTTGGCACACTGCCGTTCACAGACGCGGCAAGTGATGCATCGATTTTCATTTCGAACGACTTCAAATTCCGGATAAATAAAATCAATGCCCATTAATAAGCACCTTCTTTCACTTGTATGATCACCGGCTCTCCGCCCGCCGGTGCCCAGATATTTTCGGCATCCGGCTCCATAGTGCGGATGGAGGCTTCTTCACTGGCAATATATACTCGATCTCCCTTTTCCCCGACGACCATGGACCGTAGTTTCAGGCGGTCATTTAATGCCATGAGTCCCCCGTTGTAACCAAGAACGATAGAAAACGGACCGGTGACTAAAAGGCTCGGGAATGCAGTTCGAAGAAATGCGTGTCTGCGGCGGTCTTCCTCATTTGTTTCACTCTCGATCGTGCTCCAGAACGGAGCAGCGATCACGCTGGCAGCCTCTGCAAGTGTCAGTCCCTGCCTTCGTACCAGATAGTCCATGATATAGGTGAGCACTTCGGTATCGGTCTGCAGCGTGCATTTGTAGCCAAACATTTCAATAAACCTGCGATTGGCATCATAGGAAGAGATCTCTCCGTTATGCACTACGGAATAATCAAGCAGGGTAAACGGATGTGCGCCGCCCCACCAACCAGGTGTGTTTGTAGGATACCGGCCGTGTGCTGTCCAGGAGTATCCTTCGTATTCCTCTAATTTGTAAAAGATTCCAACATCCTCCGGAAAACCTACCGCTTTAAAAACCCCCATATTTTTTCCGCTGGAAAAAACGTAAGCACCGGCCATTTCCGCATTGATCTTCATAACAATACGCGCGACCAGTTCTTTTTCATCCAATTGCAGATCTGACAGCATGGATTTCAAAGGCGCAACAAAATACCGCCAGATGATTGGCTCATCCGTGATGGCTGGGATCTTGCGGGTCGGGATGACTTCGGAATGAACGATCTCAAAATATTCTTTTAAAAATGCTTCGCAGTCCTTTCTGACGGAGCGGTCATCAAAGAATAGATGGAGAGCGTAAAAATATTAGTATTCCGGATAGATTCCATACCCGGCGAATCCTCCGCCCAGACCATTGCTGCGGTCATGCATCGGACGCATGGCATTTATGATCAGCTCACCGGAGATCCGATCTCCATCTTTCGATATGACTGCTGCGATGGCACATCCGGAAGGGATGCGCACCTGACCTTCCTGTTTCATCTTTTTGATCCTTCTTTCTCAGGAAATAAAAAAAGACGCCCATTTGATCCGAAGAGAATTCTCTTCCATTCAAATGAACGCCTTTGCTCATTAAAGTAAAATTACACCTGCATGGTCAAAATGTCAACCGTTCATATAAAATCCGTTGACAGTAAATCATAGCAGGTGTAAAGTGCAGACAGAAAGGCAAAGACGTCTTTTCGTACAGTTCGTGCGGGCGCCGTTGCCTTTTTTGTTTTTTAGGAGTGCAGAAACGTGTTGGCAGCCGATTTCGGCACAAAGAACAGGAGGCGGACCATGGCAGCATTTGATAAAGTTTTATCCGGAATTCCGGAAATGGATACCGCTCTGGATTACATCCGGCTGGGAGATAACGTTGTTTTTCGGGTCTCAAACCTGGAAGAATTCCATCTGTTTGTTGACCCGTATGTAGAGCAGGCAAAAAAAGACAAACGGAATCTGATCTATTTCCGTTTCGCCAGTCATGAACCGTTAGTAGAGGACTGCCCGGAAGTCAAAACCTATGTGATCCCGCTGTCACATCAGTTTGAGACATTCACCGTGGAGATCCACAATATTATTGAAAAAGAAGGCAGGGACGCATTTTATGTGTTTGATTGTCTTTCGGAACTGCAGACGGCGTGGGCGACCGATCTGATGATGGGCAATTTTTTCCGTGTCACCTGCCCGTTCCTGTTTATTCTGGACACCGTGGCATTTTTCCCGGTCCTTCGCGGAAAACATTCGATTGCAGCGATCAATAAGATCAGCAATACCACACAGTTGTTTCTGGATGTTTACTCCGATCAGGAAACGGTGTATGTACGTCCATCAAAAGTGTGGAACCGCAACAGCGAGACTATGTTCCTTCCGCATCTTTACAACAAAGAAACGAACAGCTTTCGTCCGGTTTTAGACGGCGTTCATTCCAGCCGTTTTTATCAGGTCCTGCGCAAATATCAGAGGCCCGGGGAAGAGCAGTACATGGATTCCTGGGACCGGTTTTTTAATACAGCAAAAACACTGCATGAGGCAGGTAGCCCGATAGATGAATACTGCAGTGAAATGTGTAATATTATGATGACCCGGGATGAGAAAATGCGGGAAATGGTTAAAACGCATTTTACCCCGGAGGATTATTTTCTGACCAGAAGCAATATGATCGGAACCGGAATGATTGGAGGCAAGGCTTGCGGCATGCTGCTTGCCCGGGCGATCCTTCGAAATAACGCACCGGATATCGACGGGGTGCTGGAGCCGCACGATTCGTTCTTTATTGGCTCGGATATGTATTACACCTACATTGTGGACAACGATTTTTGGGACCTGAGGATCAGGCAGCGGACGGAGGAAGGTTTCTTTGCTCTGGCAGAGGAATTTGCGCAAAAACTACTGACCGGAAGCTTTTCAGAGGAAATGCGGACGCATTTCAGGAATATTCTGGAATACTATGGACAAGATCCGTTTATTGTCCGCTCCAGCAGTATCTTGGAAGATGGTTTTGGCAATGCCTTTGCCGGCAAGTATGAATCTGTTTTCTGCGCAAACCGGGGCACGATCGAAGAACGTCTGGAAGAATTTGAGAACGCGATCAAGACGGTATACGCCAGTACGATGAGCATGTCTGCACTAGATTACCGCAGGCGCAGGGGATTGGACAAAAAAGATGAACAAATGGCTCTTCTGATCCAAAGGGTTTCCGGTTCCTATTACGGCTCTTATTATATGCCGTGCGCAGCCGGTGTCGGCTACTCCTACAGCCCATATCAGTTTATGAAAAATACAGATCCGACAGCGGGGATGCTTCGGCTGGTCATGGGATTGGGAACATCTGCAGTCGATCGTACGGAAGGATCTTATCCAAGACTGGTCAGCCTGGACCGGCCTGAAGCGAGCATCTATACCAGCGCGGCAGAAAAACACCAATATTCGCAGCGAAGAGTAGAAGTAGTAGATACGAACGATCATGATCTGAAAAAACTGAATTTGCAGGAGCTCAGTACAAAAATGCCTTATTATTTGCTGAATGTTCTTACTGAAAGAGATACCGAGGCAGAATATCGTCTCCGGGAACTGGGGCGGAGCGGAGAAGTCCGTTTTATTTCCTGTCAGGGACTTGTGAAAAACCGGGAGTTGATGGGACAGATCCAGAAGCTGATGCAGCTGATCCAACAGGAATACGGTCAGCCGGTGGACATTGAATATACCATGAATCTTTCGGAAGAAGGGGAGTATACGATCAACTTACTGCAGTGCCGCCCGCTGCAGGTGTTTGAAGATACCGGAAAAGTTACGATTCCAAAAGATCTTTCACAGGAGCAGATCTTGCTGGAAAGCAAAGGCGCTTCTATGGGATTGTCCCGGAGCATGAAGCTGGATCTGATCCTTTATGTGGATCCGGTCGCATATTACAATCTTGCCTATGCGGACAAGCCGACTGTAGCCCGGGTGATTGGAAGCATCAACTGGAAATACCGAAACCAGGGAAAACATATGATGCTGATGGTGCCTGGCAGGATAGGAACCTCCTCTCCGGAACTGGGTGTTCCGACAGCTTTTTCGGATATCAGCGAGTTTGATGTAATTTGTGAGATGGAAGAAAAAGGGGCGGGCTATAACCCGGAACTCTCCTATGGAAGCCATATTTTTCAGGATCTGGTGGAAGCAGAGATTTTATATACAGCCATTTTTGCCAATGAGAAGACCGTGCAGTTTCATCCGGAAAAACTGCAGGCAGGGCAAAAGCTGCCGATCGAAAGTTTTGAAAACAAAGACCTGAGCAGCATCATTTCTCTTTACGATGTCAGTGACAAAGAATGCTGGCTGTATCATGATCTGCAGGCCGAGCAGCTGATCCTGACAGCTCCGTTGTGCAATATTTAAAAAACAGCATGGACTGAAACAGGTTTTTTGTGAGAAATGCTTTTTTTGAAAATGAGCGGTTGACAAACGGTCTCACAGGTGTAAAATGCAAAGCATAAAGGCAAAGGCGTCTTTGAGTATTTTACTCGAAGGCGCCTTTTCTTTTTGTTTTTTATTTCGAAAGGAGAAGGAACAATGAGTACAGTATCAGATATTTTTGG
>JAZNHY010000102.1:0-8350 GCA_045577235.1 Lachnospiraceae bacterium | reverse complement strand
CCTGACCGGAAAAGAATTTGTGAATGAACTGCAGGGGACACCGGCAGATTATGATATGCGGACGATCCATTTTGAAAAGATGGGAGGATTCGCAGCTGCCGATGCAAACTGCGGATACTTATACCGAAAAGAAGATATGCTAAAAAGGATCAAAGATTTTACAGACAAGGAGATCACATTATGAAATATGCTATTTCCAACATTGCATGGAGCCCGGATGAAGACGAAAGAATGTATGAATTCTTAGGCGACCGCAGGATGGGATTAGAGATCGCCCCGACACGGATCTTCCAGTGGGAACACTCGGAAATGCTGGGACGAATGGCTGGCCCGTATGACCGCATCCGGGAAGCGGCAGAATGGGCACAAGACTTGTATAACTATTACGGAGTCAAAACTGTTTCCATGCAGTCTGTTCTGAATGGGATCGATTACAATATTTTCGGATCGGAAACAGAAAACAGAAGTCTGATTCAGTATATGAAAAAGGCAATCGATTTTGCAGTCGCACTGAAGTGCAAAAACATTGTCTTTGGGTGTCCGAAAAACCGGAATATTCCGGATGGATATGATCTGGCATTGGCCGGAAAAGTGTCCGTGAACTTCTTCTCTGAGCTGACCATGTATGCAGCTCAGCGGGGCACATGCATCGCCATCGAAGCCAATCCAACTATCTATAATACGAATTTCATCAACTATACTTCACAGGCGTTTGAACTGGTCCGCTATATTGGAAAAGAAGTCGGAAAGAATGCATCCAAAGCGTTCAAGGTCAATTTGGATCTGGGTGCTATTCTGGCCAATGGTGAAAACATTTACGAACTTCTGACAGAGAAGAATATTCCTCTGATCAATCATGTGCATTACAGTGAACCAAATCTGAAAATGCTAAGACAACGGGAAGAGCATAAAGAGATCAAACGGATCCTGGATGAAAATGGCTACGAAAACTATATTTCCATCGAGATGCGCATGCCGGAACGCAGCCGGGACGTGCTGACTGCTGTGGAATATTTAAGGAGCCTGTAGCATCTCTTTATGAAGGCGCTGAAAGTTATCGGAAAAATCATCCTGGTGTTTCTTCCTGTGATCCTCGTCTGGATCTTTTTAGCGTCAGCTCCTTATTCCTATATGGATGGGGAATACTCCTACTACCGGGAGGGAAAAGACTACCGGATGGGGAAAACGGATATTCCGGATGCGGACGTTCTGATCCTGGGAGACTCCCGGGCAAAGTCTGCGATCCTTCCGGAGCTTTTGGATGAATTAGGCGGGAGCCACAACGCTGTCTCTCTGGCACAGGGCGGCTCTACTTCTGTAGAAGCCTATTACGCTTTAACTGAATATATTGCTAACAGAGGCGTTCCGAAGAAAGTCTTTCTTTCTGAGAGCGCCTATCATTTTACCAGCTTTGACGGTTTCTGGACGCGCACGGTCTACTTTGATGCGATCTCTTTCTCTGATGCGATGGAAGTGGTGAGAGCGGCCAAAGCAAACAAGGAGGAAGCTGCGCTGAAAGAGGCGGGCGGCTCTAATGTTTTTTCACTGCTGGAATATAAGATCAAATCTCCAACCAAATATATGACGCCGCTGGTCAAATCCTTTTCGGAGGATCGGCTGACCATCAACAAAGAAGCCTACAAGGAAATGATAGACCGGAAAGGCTTTAAAACGTTTGTCAGCTGGTGGCCTACCAGCGCGGAATATGACATGACGGAATTTATTCCGCTGGAAACATTAGATCAGTATTATCGGAAGATCATTGATCTTTGCGTGGAAAATGATATTGAGGTCTATTCTCTCAACATGCCTCTGATCGCAACAACATTTGAGGAAAGCAAAAAGATATCAGAGCCATTTTCTGCCTATTTTGAAACGCTGCAGAAAGATTATCCGGCAGCACAGTATCCAAAGGTGCACATAGAGACATCTTTTGCGCCGTATGACGAAAAGTATTTTGACGATGCCGATCATCTGAATGAGGATGGAGCAAGGGTCTATACCAGCTGGCTCGTAGAGACATACGGAAAGGAGGCTTCATGAATCTGTTAAGCCTGCTTTTCTTTGTCTTTCTGGCTGTCGCGTTTGCGGTTTACTATCTGGTGCCAAAAAAGGCCCAGTGGATCGTGCTGCTGATTGCCAGCCTTTTGTTTTATGTCTATGCGACCCGGCTTGGCCTTGTGGTGCTGGCAGCAGAAACGCTTTTGATCTTCTTCCTGGTCAAAAGAATGGAAACGCATCCGGAACAAAAGAAAAAGATCCTGGCTGCCGTCTGCATTCTTTGTGCAGTTGTCATCCTGATCCTTTTAAAATACGTGCCAGAGATTTGCGGAATGACTGCCAGCGGCTCCTGGGTTTTGAAAGACCTTCTGCTTCCACTTGGCATCTCCTATTACACGCTGATGATCATCAGCTATACGGTAGATGTCTACCGCGGGCAGATCACGGCTGAGCGCAGTTTCGCAAAACTGCTGTTGTTTGCTTTTTATTTCCCTTCCATCACGCAGGGCCCGTTAAACCGTTACGGAGATTTGTCTCCGCAGTTCTATGAGCCGCATGCTTATGAGGCAAAGCCAATCTTTGAAGGCCTGATGCGTTTTGGCTGGGGCTGCTTTAAGAAACTGGTGATCGCCAACCGCACAGCAGCGCTGATCACAGGGATCTATGGCAGTAGTAAAGCAACGGGCGTTCTGATCCTTTTGGCTATGCTGCTTTCCATGCTGCAGCTGTATTCGGACTTTTCCGGATTTGCAGATATGGCCATTGGTATCAGCCAGATGTTTGGCATTACACTGCCGGAAAACTTCCGCCAGCCTTACTTCTCCCGCAGTATTGCGGAATACTGGAGAAGATGGCATATCACACTTGGTGCATGGCTGAAGGATTATATTTATTATCCGCTGTCTGTCAGCCGTATGGCGAAATCCTTTATCAAAAAGGGAGCAGACCGGAATGCACGAAAGAGAAGGACCAGACTCATCTCCTGCATCGCACTGATGATCCTCTGGATCATCATGGGTGTATGGCACGGGAGCGGCTGGAAGTTCTTCCTTATGGGCGTTTATTATGGCGTGATCTTTATTGTCACCATGCTGCTGGAACCGGTGGCTGCATCATTTGGAAAGAAGCATCCAAAGACTGTGGCATCGCCGTTATATAAGTTCTGGCAGCAGGTAAGGACAACGCTCTTGCTATGGCTGGCGCCGCTCTTATTCAGCGTGAAAGATCTGGCCCAGCTGGGAGAACTGACTGGTAAGGTCTTTCAGAAATTTGCCTTTGTCTCCCTGTTTGACGGTACGATCCTGAAATTTGATCTGGACGGCCTGCAGCTTGTTTTATTGCTGATCGGTTTTTTCACCTTGCTGATCGTATCGGTTATTGAGTACAATACAAAGAAGAAAATCTGCGGACTGGTTTTGAAACAGCACTTTGTGATCCGCTTGTTGATCTACTGGTTCGTGATCGTTATGATATTGCTGTCGCTGAATATTTCCAATACGGAATTTATTTATGCGCAGTTTTAAGGAGCTGTCATGCAGATCAATATTCTGTTTCCTGTATATAATGAGGAGAAGCGGCTGGAGAGGGGCATTACCCAGACAGTGGCTTTCCTGGAACGCTTTGTCGTTCCGAATGAAACAGATTTTTCCTACCAGCTGACCATTGTGGATAACGCTTCGCAGGATGCAACGGAACAGGTTGCAAAGCAGCTGGTTAGCAAATATGAAAACGTGCGCTATATCCGGATCGCGGAAAAAGGTGTTGGGGCAGCATTCCGGGCAGGGATCGCAGCCAATACGGCTGAGATTACCGGCTATATGGATGTAGATCTTTCCACAGACCTCAGGCACCTGCTGCAGGTGATACGCCTTTTTGAAAAGGACGCTGACCTTTGTATGATCAACGGCTCCAAGCAGGCAAAAGGCGCACGGACGATCGGACGGAAATGGTATCGGAATATCACGTCTAAAGGTCTGACGCTGGTCATGAAGAGCCGGCTTCACATGCAGTCGCAGGATGCCATCTGCGGATTCAAGTTTTTCCGCAAGGATTTTGTGGAGGAACTGATCAGTCAGTCAGATACCACGGAGAACGGATGGTTCTTTATCATAGAGCTGCTGATCCGGGCAGAGAGGAGCGGGAAAGAGATCATAGAGCTTCCGGTCCGCTATACGGAAGAAGAAGGCGGTCACGTAAATGTGATCAAACAGACTTTAGATTATTTACGCAACATAGAAAAACTCAGGAGGACGATTTAATGGAATTCAAACGTGTAACGGAATTACTCGACAAGGCAGTCAGGGATGTACCGGAGAAAGTCGGGTTTGTAGATATTGATGGAGAGATGACATATCAGGAAATGTATGACATTTCCATCCGCATTGCGAAAGCCATCATCCGTACGACCGGAGAAGATCCGGCTAAGATTGGTGAAAAAGAGCCGCAGCCGGTGGCTACACTGATCGAGGCAGGCAACGATCTGGCAGCCTGCATGCACGGCATCTTATATGCCGGGGATTACTATTCCTGCATTGATGAGACTATGCCAAATGAGCGCATTGAGAAGATCTTTGAGACGTTAGAGCCGGTGATCATCCTGACCAATCGAGAGACAGAAGAAAAAGCCAGATCGATACAGTTTGACGGAACGGTTCTGGTTTATGAGGATATCTTAGAACAGGAAGAAGCTGACTTTGAACTTCCGATGATCATGGAAGAAGAAGTATCGCAGAAACTGGCCAGCGTTGTTTTTACTTCCGGGTCAACCGGAAATCCGAAAGGTGTCATGCAGGGGCACAACGGAATTCTGTATTGCTCTATTGCTAACCGCGATGACGTGCGGATCATTTTTACTGACCATGTAGGTAACCAGTCTCCTATGTATTATGTCATGGGCGTGCTGAATCTGTTCTTCTCCATTGCAGCAGAAGCAACCTGCTATTTTATGCCGAAAGAATTGTTCAGCCAGCCTGCTGAGCTGGTGAAATATCTGGTAGAAAACCAGATCTCCATTATTGACTGGGTAGCCAGCGGGGTGACCGTGATCTCCCGGTTTTCAGCATGGGAAGGCTATGAAGAGGAGCTGAATAAGTGCCTGCGTACGGTCACCTTTGCTGGCGATGTAGCATCGACCAAGCTGATCAATAAGATGAAAAAAGTGATTCCGGATCCGCGTTACTGCCAGGGTTATGGAGCATCCGAATTCTTCTATACATTCCTGTATCCGATGGAGCGCGAGCTTGCTGATGATGAGAGGATCCCGCTGGGATTTCCTGCTGAATTTGTGACTGCCTACGTCATCAAAGATGACGGCACAGAAGCAAAAGACGGAGAAGAAGGACAGCTTTGTCTGGCTGGTCCGGGCATGGGCCTGGGCTACCTGAAAGATGATGCATCCACAGCTGAAAAGTATCAGGATAATCCGCTGAAACCGGGCGAGACCATCTACTGCACCGGAGATATCGTAGAGCGGAATGAGTACGGCGAGATCGTCTTTAAGAGCCGCCGCGACTTTATGATCAAACATATGGGACACCGCGTGGAATTAGGCGAGATCGAACTGGCTGCATGTGCACTGGATGACCAGATGCAGTGTGCATGCATCTTCAATAAAGAGACGGAGCATATCGTCATGTGCTATGTTGGCTCATTGGATGAAAAAGAACTGCGCGATCGTCTGAAAGAAAAAGTGCCGCGCCATATGGTGCCGAATAAATTTGTGCGGATGGAGAATCTGCCGCTGAACCAGAACAACAAAGTAGACCGGAAAAAACTGCAGGAGCTGTATTTCTAAGGAGCGGATATGGGCCTTCGCATTACATCGATGCTGACAATTGAATATGCCAGAAAACAATACGGGGCAGATCTGTCCAGGACGCTGACCCTGGGCCGTCAGTTCCGTGCTTTTTCTGAGAAAGAATTTCGGAAATACATGCCGGACTTTGTGGGAAAGATCACGCCGGAACTCCTTTCCAAGGACTTTGAAAGTCCGTATGCCGAAGGTCTTTTTCAGGACATGTATGGATCAAAACTTCAGAGTCTGGACGGCTTTTCGCATGAGAATCCGGACATTTTACATGATCTGAATCAGCCTGTGCCAAAGGAACTGGAAGGCAAATTTTCCTGCATTATTGACGGTGGAACGATGGAGCATGTGTTTGCAGTGCCGATGGTGCTTGGCAATTGTTTTTCCATGCTTGAGTTAGGCGGGATTTATATCTGCATGGTGCCGACTAATAACTTTAACGGCCATGGGCTGTATCAGTTTTCTCCGGACTTTTTTTACAGTACATTCACAAAACAGAACGGGATGGAGATCAAGGATGTCTTCATTGTAAAGTTCTCCGCCAAGGATAAAGTCTGGAAGATCAAATACTCCCCTGCAGAAGCTGCCGGCAGAGTGCAGTTTGATGTCAATACACAGACGGAGATTTATGTGATCGCGCAGAAAATCGGACCGACTCCGGAAACGATCTTAGCACAGCAGACCGATTATGCAGAAGGCTGGTATGAAGAAGAGAGAAGCATTACCAATACAGCCAAGCGGGACGCCCTGATCGAAAAGGCTCCGCGTAAACTTGTCTATGCCTTCCGCCAGTTTTTGTATGAACCGCTTGTGCGGCGCAAAAACATCACGAAGATCAAACTCTAAAGTTTAAGTGACCTGAATCGGGGGAATACCTCAGCGGGTCACTTTTTTAATCTCAATCGTTGACCTAAATGGAGGGACGCTTTCAGTGGGTCACTCGTTTCGCATCCCATCTGTGACCTAAATCTCATTAGTGTTCTTACGGGTCACTCTTTTTTGCCGTTTTGAGTGACCTGATTTCTGGTAACCGACTTACAGGTCACGCGGTTACCGTATTTTGAGTGACCCTATTTGCGGACATCAGCTGATGGGTCACTTTTTTTCCCGATTTTGCGTGACCTGTAGCGAACCATCCTCTAATTAGGTCACAAACACCTTCTCGATTCAGTGACCTGGATGGAGGTCATGCTCTGGCAGGTCACTATTTTTATTCAACTTGTTGACCTAAATGGAGGGACGCTTTCAGTGGGTCACTATTTTCTTAAACGAAAAGTGACCTGAATGAAGAAAAGTGCAAAATGGGTCACGAAAAAGCACTGGAAAGAATAATCTGAAACAGGTATGATGAATAAAGCAAAACTGCTCCTGCCGGGGAAAGGGAAAAATGAAACAGCGTATTCTTTGGGCTGATATTCTAAAATGGGCGGGGATGCTCCTGATCTATCTGGGGCATCTCCCGGTTTCTGAAAATACCTATCTTTTTATTTTTGCACAGCATGTCCCGCTGTTCTTTTTTGCCGCTGGATTTTTTGCAAAGATGGAGCCGAAGGAAGGTTCTTTTTTTGCTTTTCTCTGGAAGAAGATCCGCTCGCTGGTGATCCCGTATTTCCTTTTCTCATTGCTGACGATTCTATATATGTGTATTGTCAGCATGCGCGCATGGGCGGATGTACCGCAGATGCTTTTTGATATGGTAGTTGGGATCCGCAATCAGACACCGGCTATCCAGCTCTGGTTCCTGCCTTGCCTGTTTGTGATTGCCGTCTTTTTTGAGATTGCAAAGAGGATCATTCGAAGCAAATGGTTCCTGGCACTGATCGTTATTGCACTTTATGTGGTCGGCACCTTCTTCCTTGGGCATCAGCCGACGCAGGATCCGTCCTGGGTATGGAATGTAGATTCTGCAATGGTCTATCTGTTGTATTATTTCCTTGGAGCGCTTCTGTTCTCATTCTTTAACAACAGGAAGTATAAAAGACAGAAGAGCGGGATCAGGGCACTGTGGTGGATCCTGTTTCTGCTTTCTGCGGCATATGAAGTTCTTCTGCTGTTAAAAAGTGTTGCGGTTGCGGCTTTCCTGGAGCAGAACCTTGGGACGATCATCTTTCGCATTGTTAATCTGTTCAGTACATTATTACTGCTGTTCTTCTTTGTCTGTCTGGCAAAGCTTCTGGAAAAGATCCCGGGTGTCAGTGCGTTTCTGGCGAGAGTCGGGAAAGACAGCCTGTATCTGAATGGCAATGAAATGATCTTTAAAAACCTGTTTTCTCTTTTGTTTGGGGCACTGGGACTCAAGCAGTTTGTTTATGGCAGTGATCTTACCATGCTTCTGTTCAGTTTCCTTCTGATGGTCCTTTTGACTTTCACTATTAATTTGCTGGAAAGACTGGCTTTTGGAAGGCTTTTCGGCGACCGGTAGATCTAAATCTTTCTGTATCATTTTCCCCTTATTTATGCTACTATTTGGATAGAATTTGTATAAGGAAAAGTATGCCAAGGCCTGGATTATTTTCACTTCCCGGTTTTGGTTTGCTATGGTTT
>JAZNHY010000101.1:0-2187 GCA_045577235.1 Lachnospiraceae bacterium | reverse complement strand
GGTGAACTGATTGCTGGAGGAGAATAGATTCAAAAAGTTGATTGAACAAATGGAACAAAGGTCGGTCGAATAATAAGAGAAATCCGGTTCTGTCATGATCAATGGGCAGCTGGAAATCAGAAATTGGAAATAATGCCGCAGACTGCTGATTGTCATGATCAGAAGAGTCTGCGGTTTTTGTTTTGTCCGGATTGTGTTGTCAACTTGAGGAGTTAGATTTACAGGAATTATAACGATAATTGTTTGAAGAATCCTCATTGTTATGCAAGAGAGGGGAGTGAGTGGTCAGTCCGGTGGATGGATTTTCTATAAAAAAAAGCCCGTAAACCAATCTAATAGCGTGATATTCCCGCTGATAGAGCATTCTGAAAAAATTACCAACTCCATATAATACAAAAAATGGAGCGAGGGAGGTGTTTCCAGAAATGCCGCAAAAGATTGATTTCAAACGGGTTGGTCGCCGGATCCACGAAGCAAGGGAGCGGATGGGCATGACGCAACAGCGTTTAAGCGATATAGTGAATTGCGAAAGCAACCACATCAGCGCAATCGAAACTGGCGTCAAACGTCCATCGATCGATTTGCTGGCGAGAATCAGTGAAGCGTTGGATACGAGTGTGGATTATTTTCTAATGGATGCACCGCATATCAGCAGACAGTATTTTATTGATTCAGAAATCAAGGCGAAGCTGAACCGATGTTCCCCTGATACATTAAAGGTTGTGAATGATGTGCTGGACAGTTTACTGGAATATCAGGAAAACAAACTGGCGAAACAGGGGGACAAAGAGGAGCCACATTAGAGAATTATTCCGGCGGTCATGGAAATGACAGCCACAAAAAGTATATTGAGCCTATCAGGTCGGATGGCTGTCAGATCGTTATATCTGTACAGCTATACGGCCTTTTCTTATTATTAGCGCAATCTGAATCAGGGAGGTGAAGACGATGTTGAAGGGAATCTATTCTCGTGTCCGCAGCGGAAAAGGATCGGCTGAAGCGGAACCTTCCGAAAAGTGCAGGAGCATTACGGAAGAGGAATATCAGCGTTTCCTCTTTGAAGATGAACTGTATCAACAAATCGTTGAGACGGAGGCGGCGCTGCATAATCTGGAAGATCCTCTGGAGATTGCGATTGGCGTGATGAAAGCCGCCTGTGGTCTGTATGATGCGGATTGGAGTGGGATCCTGATTGTGGATTTGCATTCGCAGTTATGGAGACCGGAGATCTGGTATGATGTCCATTCCGGGCCGATGAAAGAAACGCATTTTCATGAATTGGAACTGACCGAGGAATTTGTGACATGGGTGCAGCATTTAAGTGAGCAGACACCGCTGGTGATTCAGGATACAGAGTCTATCCGGAAGGATCATCCAAAAGAATATGAAGCCTATCAGAGATTGGGGACGCGGTCTGTTATTGGCGTTCCGTTTGGACAACATCCATTAGGGTTCATGGTGGTGCGGAATCCGAAACGGAATATTGAAAAGTATCAGCCGCTTCAGGTTGCCTGCTTTGTTGCGATGATGATGCTGGAGCATAAAAGACAGCTGGAAGCGGAGAGAAGGATCCTTTTAAGAGAAACGCCGGATGCTCCGGATGATGGGAAACTGTGGATTCGATACAATATCCTGGGTCCGCACAGCCTTACCGTCAATGGGATGACGATATCGGAGCAGGATCTCCAGCATCCGAATCGAAGGGCGTGGATCCTGATGCTCTATCTGATCCTGCATCGGACGACGGTTGATCAGGGGACAATTGCCGCGGAAAACTGGCCGGATGAA
This sequence comes from Lachnospiraceae bacterium, assembly GCA_045577235.1. GTDB lineage: Bacteria > Bacillota > Clostridia > Lachnospirales > Lachnospiraceae > RGIG5612. The sequence continues at coordinate 399 of JAZNHY010000101.1, read as the reverse complement.
TCGGCGAAATCCGCGAAAAACAATATCCGCCAGGCGATCTTCCGCCTGCACTCTGACCTGGCATATTATCATGACATCAAGATTATTGACACAAGAGCCGGCATGCTGAAACTCTCCAGTGATATTCACATTGTGACAGACGCGGAAAAAATGGAATCTTTATATAAGCAGTCCTTATCCATTGCGGATCAGGAGAAAAAACTGGTTCTTCTCAAGCAGGCGTTTGAACTGTACAGGGGCAGGATCTTCGAACTTGGAGAAGCGGATCTGGGCTCCTGGGTCATTCCTTTTACAGCCCATTATAATCAGGTTTTTGTGGATATAACGAAGGAACTTCTGCGTGTGTTGGGACATAAGAAAGATTATCACTGCCTGGTTGAATACGCGATGCAATCGCTG
>JAZNHY010000100.1:0-8523 GCA_045577235.1 Lachnospiraceae bacterium | reverse complement strand
CGAATCCCTTCCTTTTCCGCTTTTTCGTAAACAGCTTTCGGCACGCCATGGCAGCGGATGATCAGAATGCTTCCGGCGATCTTCTCAAAGTGGTCTTCGTCTTCAAAAACAAATACCCCTTTTGACTCCAGGTCTTTGACTACAATGTCATTATGAATGATCGGCCCGAACGTATAGATCTTCCGTCCGTCCTTATTATTTTCGATCTGTTCGTAGACCAGTTTGATGGCCCGTTCCACCCCAAAGCAGAACCCGGCGCTTTTTGCCAGAATTACTTCCATAAGTCGATGATCTTCTGCACCACTTCATCGATCGTCAGATCAGATGTATCCACTTCTACCGCATCGTCCGCTTTGCGAAGCGGTGAGATTTCCCTTGTCATATCATTATGATCGCGCTGCTCGATATCTTTCTTGATCTCTTCCAGCTCACATGCGATCCCTTTTTCTTTGTATTCCTTATAACGGCGTTCCGCACGCACCTGCACGGATGCAGTCAGATAGATCTTCAGAGTGGCATCCGGAAGTACAGCGGTTCCGATGTCTCTGCCGTCCATGATCACGTTGTATTCCTTGGTCAGATCCCTCTGCATCTGTACCAGACGCTCCCTGACTTTCAAGAACTTGGATGTGTCGGATGCAGCTTTGCTCACTTCTTCATTCCGGATCGCTTCGCTTACATTTTCTCCGTCCAGATACATCACCTGCACGCCGTTCTCGTACTTAATGGAGATATCCGCTTCTGCACAGACCTTGCTGACAGCAGCTTCATCCGCCAGGTCAATGCCCTTCCGGATGCATGCCAATGCGATGGTCCGGTACATCGCGCCGGTATCCACATACATATAATCCAGCCGTTCTGCCAGGATTTTTGCTACGGTACTCTTGCCTGCGCCTGCAGGTCCGTCAATTGCTATCTGTTTCATATCTGTTCCTTTCGCTGCAGCTTTCCCCGCTGCGTATCCTGTTGAAAAAGCGATCTGCAGATTAAACCCGCCTGTCAGAGCGTCCACGTCCAGGACCTCTCCCGCAAAGTATACATTCTTCTGCAGTTTTGATTCCATCGTTTTCGGGTCTATCTTTTTGACACTGACGCCGCCACTGGTGATCACGGCCTGGTTCACATCCGCGCACCGCTCCAGATGAATGGGCAGATCTTTGATCAGACCCCTTAGCTGCTCCCGTTCTTTTTTTGTGATGGTATTCACTTTCTTAAATGGGTCGATGCCGGATAATTCTACCATTACCGGAATCAGTTTGGCAGGAAGCAGTTTTCCCAATGCATTCCGGAAGTCTTTGTTCTTCTGCTCTTCAAAATCCCTTAGGATCCGCGCATCCAGCATTTCTTCCGAAAGTGCCGGCTTCAGATCGATATGCAGGACGCATTCGCCCTCTTCCAGTTTCCGCCCGATATAGCTGGACGCAGAAAGGATCAGCGGTCCGCTGACACCCCGGTCCGTAAAAAGCATCTCGCCAAAACCTTCGTAAAACTTTTTCTTTCCGCTTTTGATCACAGCGCTGACATTGCGAAGGGATAATCCCTCCAGCCGGCTGATAAAATCATCTTTTGCCAGAAGCGGCACCAATGCCTGGATCGGCTCCCTGACATCATGACCCAACTCCTTAGCAAAACGGTAGCCGTCTCCGGTCGATCCGGTGGATGGATAAGTGATGCCGCCGGTCGCAATGATCACGGCATCTTCCTTCAGCTCCGAAATATCTTTGATCTCTCTGTGCAGGCAGACCTTCACATGATTGGCCTTCAGCTCTTTTTCCAGCGTTTTGATCACATCCGAAGACTTATCCGACTGCGGGAAAACACGGTTGCCCCGCTCCACTTTCAGCCTCAGCCCGGCATCTTCAAAAAAAGCGCAGGTATCCTTACTGGAAAAGGACGATACTGCGCTGTAAAGAAATTTCGGGTTGCTCACAACATTTGGAAAAAAGTCCGAAGGCTCACAGAAATTGGTCAGATTGCATCTGCCCTTGCCGGTGATATAGAGCTTCTTCCCGAGCTTTTCATTTTTTTCATAGATCGTGACCTGCGCGCCTTCCTTTGCGGCCGTAATGGCTGCCATCATACCGGCTGCGCCGCCGCCGATCACTGCCACCTGTTTCATTATCAGATTCCAACATCAATGATCTCTTCCGGATCATGCGGCGAGTCATCTTCAAACTTTTCAAATTCTTCCTTTGGCTCCTGCGGCAGGTCCAGAGAGATCTGGCCTTCCACATCTTCCATCTCGTCATGTACCACTTCCGGATGGAATCCCAATTCTTCCTCTGCTTCAATCTTGAATGTCTCTACCTGCTCTGCCTGAATATTAGGCAGTTCGTCGTAGTTAGACAGACCAAAGCGGCGAAGGAATTCTTCCGTTGTGCCCAGAATAATAGGACGTCCTGGTGTATTAAGTCTTCCCTTTTCTTCCACCAGACCAACATCGATCAGACGATTGATCACACGGTCGCTTGTCACGCCGCGGATCTTTTCCACCTCGATCTTTGTGATCGGCTGCTTGTAAGCAATGATGGAAAGAGTCTCCAGCTGAATATCCGTCAGACGATAGGACTTAGGAATAGAAACGATCTTGATCAAAGATTCATAGGCTTCTTCGCGTGTGCACATCTGATAGGAATCTTCAATCTCAATGATCTTGATCCCGCTCTCTCTTGCCTCGTACTCTGCCTTCAGTTCCTCCACCAATGCTTTGATGGTCTTCTTGTCTGTATCTAAAGCCTGACATAGACGCGATATTTCCACTGAATCACCCAGGGTGAACAGGATCGCCTCAATGACTGCTTTCATCTTCTTCGTTTCCAATTTCCACTTCCTCCGCTTTTCCTGTATGCAGAATGATATCCGAATCGTTTCCTTCCTGCTCTGCCCAGATCTCGCCGGTCTTCATCAGCTCCAGCAATGCCAGGAAGGTAGCAATGATGTTCACCCGCGTCACCTGTGATTCGATCAGGGAACGGAAACTGAACTCCTTATGATCGCTGCAGTATGCACGCAGCTGTACGATCTTATCCGGAATGCTGATCTCTTCTCTCTGGATCCGCCCGTAGCGCATGGCTGCCTCGTTCACCTTTTCGCTGCTGCGCTTTAAGACATCGTCAAAAACAGCTTTCAGACGGGCAAGTGTCAGATCACCCAGGAACTTGTCCAGATCGACCGGCGGCTCATATTTAGCCACTTCCTCCGGGACCGTTGAGCCTTTGTACATGGCTTTCGATGCCGTGATCGCTTTATCCTTCAGCTCCAGGGACATAAATTTATAGGTCTTATACTCGATCAGTTTTTCAACCAGTTCTGCACGCGGGTCTTCTTCGTTGCCCTCTTCGTCCGTATCCTTTGGCAGAAGCATCCGCGCCTTAATATCCAACAGCGTTGCAGCCATCACAAGAAAGTCACTGGTAATATCCGCATCATGTTTTTCCATTTCGGAAAGATACGCCAGATACTGATCCGTGATCATTGCGATCGGTATATCATAAATATCTACTTGGTTTTTTTCGATCAGATGCAGGAGAAGGTCCAACGGTCCTTCAAACGCCTGCACTTTAAATGAGATGTCCATGTATATCTACTACCATAACCTCCGGTTTATTGAATAATCTTAAATGAACTTTGTGCGATCCGCAACCGGAAGATACGATCATTTCCGTTTTTTCCTTTTTGTATACCCCTTTGTCATATTCCGGGAAAAAGACAAACTGCGGGGAGATCACGCCGCCCAGCTTAGGGATCCTGACGGCACCGCCGTGATAATGCCCGGAAAGGACGAGGTCAGCTCCCGATGACGCATAGGCGTTAAAATAACGCGGCGAATGAGCCAGGATTATATTATAACGGGCAGGATCCATCTTGCCCAGGTCTTCTTCCATCTCCCTGGCGGTGTAGAACGGCTTTTTGTTCTTATAAGGCAGTTTCGGATAATACTTCAGATCCAGATCCAGTCCATACAGACAGACATTCTCATCCAGGTCCGTTTTTTCATTTTCCAGATAGCAGATCTGATTCTGCTTTAAGGTCCGGCGGAATACATCGTATAAGATGCCGAATGTTTCTTTCTTTTCTTTGATCTTCCGTTCGTGATTGCCCGGTGCATAATACACTGGTGCGATTTTGCTGCTCTTTGCAAGGAAGGCAAATACCTGATTCGGATCCTTTTTGCGGGATGCCGTCAGGATGTCCCCGGTCAAAAGGATCGCGTCCGGTTCGCAGGACTTCATCAGATCCAGCAGTTTTTCATTCTCCGGACCATAGACGCGGTCATGCAGATCGCTGAGCACCAGGAGCCTTAGCCGCTTGCCATTTGGGAACTTTTCCGTCTCTATCTCATAATCCGTCCGAACCAGTGATGCATACTCATAGATGGCTCTGATCGTTAAGATCACAGCCAGGATCAGCACTATGGCAACGATCACGATCCACCATCTCATCCGTTAATTGCCCTCGTAAATATAAGATTCCGAACGGGAAAGCTGATACTTGTCATCGCCCACCTGTGCCAGGAAAACTTCATCCTGCGGAAGCGGTTCATATTTGCAGCGCACCCGGTTGAAATCCAGAAATTCTGTCCGGTAATACTCCCCGTTCACATTGATCATACTCCAGCCGGTAACATTGTCGCCCCGGACATAGAGATAGGTTTCTCCTTTCACCTGCTCCGTGTAGACGTCTGTGATCACCACATCCTTTACACCGAACTTCATATCTTTTGTTTTATACGGATTCACGCCGCCAAAGGCCGCCTTTCCTCCATAAAGGAGATCGTATTCCAGATTCTGCAGGCCGCGCAGATAGCTGGCTTCCTCATCCCTCATGTGCGTCTGGTGATAGCTGTTGATGACACCGGTCCGGATTCCCAGCGAACCTAAAAGTTTCGGCATCAACTGATAGGCTTGAATGTCGCCGTAATCCAGATCCAGACCCATATTATTCCAGATCACATAATCCGTCTGCATCAGCGTTCCCTCTGTCATATGTTCCTGTTCCAGCGCCAGACTTGGCAGATGATCGCCATAAAGCACAAGGATCGTCGCTTCGCCTCTCTCTTCCAGCATCTGCACCAGATCCCGCAGGAAATTATCCATATCGTTGATCAGGTTGGTATAGAACTGTGCAGAATAAGCCGTTTCTCCGGTCTCTGTATTGGTCACGCGGATCCCGTTCATATCCGGTACATTATAATTTGGATAGCTTCCATGTCCTTCCACAGAAACGGTAAAGACAAAATCTTTTCCATCTTCTGTGAAATCCAGACAATCAGCAATGTGCTCCGTCAGCACACGGTCACGAACCCACCATCCTTTGGTGTAATCGCTCCGGTACAGCTGCATATATTCCATAGAGGTAAACGTGTCAAATCCCAGATTCGGATAGACCGTATGCCTCTGGTAAAACGTTGCGTCGTTGTTGTGGATCGCATGAGACGTGTAGCCGCTTGGCTCCAGATCATATGCGATGCTCTCGCAGGTCTGCTTCAGCAGGACCCCTTTATACGGGATCTCACCGGATCCGAAATTATCCAGATTCATACCGGTCAGAACTTCAAACTCTGTATTGGATGTACCCGCACCGATCGAAGGCACTTCCAGATAACCGCTGTTGCTGTTCTCCATGAGTTCCCGGAAATACGGGATCGGGTCCCTGGAAAACGAAAGGTTGTCCATGCGGGTTATATCAAAGAAAGACTCCAGCTGCACCATAATGATGTTCGGCATATTCTCCAGCGGCTCATCCAGCTGGGTCTCTTTATTTTTGGTATCATTGATCAGACCTACGATCTCCTGGTCCGAATAGTTGCTCGGCCTGTGCACGCCGTTGTCAAAAACAGAATTCAGAAAACAATAGGTAAAGCCATACGCTTTATAGGCGTTCGGCAGATTATTGAACGTCCGTGCGATCTGATTGGTGTCCAATGCAATACTGAGGGCGATCAATGTCACGGCAACGGTTCCGGCGATCACAACAGCGTTCCTTACCCTTCGAATCTCACCTTTGATCTTCGGTCCTTTCCGGAAAACGAATACAAGGAATACCAGAGCCAGAATTGCAACCACAACGGTGATAACGACCGTGACCGGACTGACGTATTTTTCAGCGATCCGCAAACCTGTCTTCACCATAAAGATGTCCGTTGCATTAAATGGGGTCACTCTCCGGTTCAGGAGGCTCTGATTAATGCATCCCATCACGATCCAGAATGCGGATACGATCAGATAGACAAACACACGCTTGCGGAACAGCAGCGCGATCAGAACCGTACAGGCGATGATCAGACAGTTGACCACAAATGCCACAGGATGCTGGAAAAGAAATTGAAATCCTGCCAGAAATGAACTGCGTGAGATCATCTCCACAGCCAGCGTCAATACGATCGGCAATAAAACAACTGTCAGCCCCGTGTAGAGATTGCTCTTGGTGCTGAAAAAAATGTTAAAGTAAGAATACGCCTTCTTGATTCCGCCCCAAATCTCCCGGAAAAAGCTGCCCTTCTTCCCTGTAGACCCTTCTTCCACTCCTTCGGACGCTTCTTCTCCTTCGGTCGCTTCAGCGGTCTCCGCTTCCGATTCTCCTGCCGCCTCTGCCTCAGATTCTGCTGCGGCCTTCCCTTCAGACTCCTCGGTGACCGCTGCTTCAGATTCTTTTGTCTCCTCTGCTTCGACCTTGGCTTCTTCTTTCGGTATTGTTTCTTCGATTATTTCTTTTTTTTCTTCCTTCTCTTCCAATTCCGCTACCTTTTGTATCGTTTCCTTAGTATCGTTACCCTCAGAGTTCCGGTCGTCAGCGTTGTTGCCTCTAAGTTATTGCCCTCTAAGTTGTCGAGTTCTAAGTTGTTGCCCTCTAAGTTGTTGCCTCTAAAACAATACTGCAGAAAAATTGCGCAAGTGACCAGGTTTTCACTTGAAATATCATCAATCAGCAGTTTTTTTGCGCAAGTGACCAGGCTTTTTGTAATTATTGAGTCACTTGCGCAGTTTTCCTGCTTTTTTAGTTTTCACAGCCCCGCGCGCGAGTCACTTGCGTAAATTTCCTGCTTTTTCAATTTTCACAGGCCCGCACGCAAGTCACTTGCGCAGTTTTCCTGCTCCCGACAAGTTCCCCTGCAAGCTCCCGGCATGTTTCTGCGCTCCCTGGCATCTTTCAAAATATCTTCTAACATACGAAGGTGCCTGACTTGTGCAGCCAGGCACCCGGGTCAATAAACAATTATAACCGAAATTGTGAATTTTTGTTTAACAAACAGGATTTATTCCCTCAGGACTTATTCCATGCTTGCCAGCTTCTTCAGATACTCGTAACGATCTTTTGCTTCTGCCTCGGATTTTGCAAATAACTCTTTTGCTCTCTCCGGATTCTGAAGCTCCAGCGCCGTATAACGAACCTCGTTATGCAGGAAGTCTACATAATTGGTAGAAGCTTCTTTAGAATCCAGCATGAACGGATTCTTGCCTTCTTCTTTCAGTCTCGGGTCATAGCGTAACAGGTTCCAGTATCCGCTGGTAACAGCCTTCTTCTCTTCTGCCTGAGCAGTGCTCATTCCGCCCTTGATACCATGGTTGATACATGGAGCGTAAGCAATGATCAGGGATGGGCCTTCATAGCTTTCTGCCTCAGCAAAAGCTTTGACGCACTGATTCATATCAGCACCCATAGCGATCTGTGCGACATAGACATAACCATAGCTCATAGCGATCTGTGCCAGGTCTTTCTTCTTCACATCCTTGCCGCCTGCAGCAAACTGAGCCGTTGCACCGGTCGGGGTGGATTTGGATGACTGGCCGCCTGTATTGGAATAAACTTCTGTATCGAATACCAGGATGTTGATATCTTTGCCGCTGGCGATGACATGATCCAGACCGCCAAAGCCAATATCATAAGCCCATCCGTCTCCGCCGAATACCCACTGGGATTTCTTGGAGAGATATTCTTTCTGCTGCAGGATTGCCTGCACGTTTTTGCTCTTGCAGTTTGTGCCTTCCAGAGCAGCTATCAGCTTCTCTGTTGCCGGGCCATTTGCAGCACCGTTTGAGAAGGTATCAAGCCATTCTTTTGCAGCTGCGACAACATTCTCTGTCTTGCCGTTTTCTGCGATATGCTCCACTTTCTCTTTCAGAGCACCGCGGATCGCGTTGTTTGCAAGCACCATGCCGTATCCGAACTCTGCAGCATCTTCAAACAGGGAGTTGCTCCATGCCGGGCCGTGTCCTTTCTTGTTCACGGTGTACGGGGTGGACGGTGAGGAGTTGCCCCAGATAGAGGAACATCCGGTTGCGTTTGCAATGTATGCGCGGTCACCGAAGAGCTGTGTCATCAGTTTTGCATACGGAGTCTCACCGCAGCCTGCACATGCACCGGAGAACTCAAGCAGCGGCTGTTTGAACTGGCTGCCCTTCACCGAAGATTCTTTGAATTTCTCGAACACTTCCGGTTTTTCCTCGACTTTGAGGCCGTAAGCAAACACTTCCTGCTGCGGCATTTCTGCCTCGATCGGGCTCATAACAAGCGTCTGAGCTT
>JAZNHY010000099.1:0-4372 GCA_045577235.1 Lachnospiraceae bacterium | reverse complement strand
AATGGGTTGCCCCATGCAGCAGTATCATCAACAATGCCTAAGACATCCGGTTTATAGTAGTCGATGGATTTCTCGCATACCTCGCAATAGAAGTCACCCAGGTACTCAAACAGTGCCTGGCATTCTTCCGGCTCTTCAAATAATGCGCAAAGACCTTCGGTAAATCCCATGAATGCCATCAGATGCTGGAAAAAGCCCACACCGCCTGCGCCGTAGGAAATGGCCTGGTTAACGCGGTCTGGTTTAAAACGTTCCAGATCTTTCTTTGCCATCTGCTCCCAGTCGATGCCGCTCAGATCCGGGGCTTTGATGACATCGTGCCATTTTGTGATATCATCCAAAATGAAATCCCAGGTTTTCGGCAGATAAGCACCTGCTGCTTCCGGGCTGGTGACATATTCAACACCCCAGATATCTATATGATCGCTGTTTGGCATCATGTGTTTCATTAAGAAAGACGGGGATGCCATTCCGGTAGGACGGATCCGCTCTGGACCACCCATTCCCATATGAGGGATCCACTCCGGCTGCTGTCCGCGAAGACACATCAAATAATTTTCTCTTTCAGTTAACTGTGCCATAACATATACTCCCTTCGTAAAAATATATAAAGAATATAGTAGTTTTTTCTGAAAATAATGGTATCACAAGGCGTTTTCCCTGTAAACATTTTTCGCTTATTTGTTGCTTTTCTCGGAATAATCTGCAGATGTTACTTTTCTCAATAAAGCTCCTGCGTTATAATCAAAAAGAATTCAATTGTATTTTCTAATATAGAAGCGGGGGAATGTTTTATGAAAATAGCACTTGTAGGTAAAAATGAAAAACTGCAGGGCGTTCTTGCTGCTGAATGCGTAAAAAGAGGCATGACAGTAACGCAGGGAATGCCATCTGCGGAAGACCTGAAAACGGTAGATGCCGTCGTGGATGCAGGAGAAGGGCTTTCTGGTGAAGTGATCAAAGAAAACCCGGGGATCCGTTTCCTTGTAGTAGGGGGAGAAGTAACGGGAGATAATGTTACGGTATTTAACCCGCCGGAGCAGTTCCTTCCAAATGGTGAAAAATGCGGTGCGTATGTGCCATCGACCGGATTTGAAGTCATAAACTCCGTGGGAGAAAAAGCAATCTCTTACACGGATGCGGCAATCGCACTGGCAGACGAATTAGAGAAAAAGCATTTTGCAGGAAAAAGCTTTACGGCTGTCTCAGATACAAGTTTTCTGCAGACCCAGAAAGCGTACAACATGGTAGACATTTCTTTCGGATCCGGCACCATGTTTAAAACAAAAGGCGCATACTTCGGAATCTTTACCGATTTCACCGGTCCGAAGCGGTCCAGCCTGGCTTATCAGGCAGGCAAGGTAATGATCGTCAGCCGGCGTTCCATGCCGGGCGATGCGCCGATGATCAGCAACGAACTCTTACATCTGTATCCGACCTATGAAGGCGAGCGCATCGGCTTTGCTATTAAGTTTGGCCTGACAGAGCTTACTCTGATGACTGCATACGGAAAGATCAAGATCTGCTATGCCGATGACAAGCTGATGTATATCAAAGGTGAAAATGGTCTTGGCCTGCAGTTTGAAAAAGCAATGCGGCCAAAAGATATTGCTAAAAAACGCGGGGACAAAGCCTGGGAAGCAATCTACCGGTTCCGCTGCTCGCTGCTTATCAATCCACTGGCAGGCGATATGCAGGTTCGGGCACCGTGGAACGGAAAAATGGGATCCACCATGCTTATGGGAAGCATTGCTCCGGACGAGAACGGATCATTCCTGCTGTCCTTTGAAGAATCTGTTACGGCAGCAAAGATCCGCGGTGCATATCCATCTTATGATGAAGCACTGGCAGCAACAACGGCTGACTTTGAAGACTTTCTGGCAAAGATTCCGTTCTTTACAGATGAACTGGAGCCGGTCCGGATCGAAGCAGCGTGGCATGAGTGGTCCTGCATGGTCTCTCCTTCCGGTCTGATCAAACGGGCAGCACTGTTTATGACGCAGGGCATGCCTGCTTCCTCCTGGCAGATGGTCCAGAATGCAGCGGGCTTACATCATGACTTTGCTCTTGCAACGGACCTTCTGGTCAATATGATCGACAATATTGGTGAGAGGGGACAATTCCCGGACTTCATTTTTGACAGTTTGAACCAGTGTCAGGGCATCCACCCGCCAACACAGGGCTGGGCGCTCAACTGGCTTATGCGCCTGCATGACTTTGGAAAAGAAATGCCTAAGGAAACCCTCACCTACTTATATGAAGGCTATGGAAAGATGGCAGACTGGTTTATGAATACTAGGGACGATGATCATGACGGCCTTCCGCAATTCGACTGCGGTGATGAGAGCGGCTATGATGATATTTCCACTTTCGTTCACCATGCTGCTGTAGAAGGACCGGATATTGCAGCCTATATGGGCATTCTGTTTGCAAAACTGGGAGATATCGCAGATATTCTTGGAAGAAAAGAAGAGGCAGACAGCTGGCATCAGAGGGCAGATGAGATCATAAAGAAGATGATCGATACCTTCTGGAATGGTGAAAAGTTCATTGCTCTTGCAAATCACACACACGAAGTGATTGATTCCAATGCCATCACGGATTATCTGCCATTCGTTTTAGGAGACCTTCTTCCGCAGGAGATCATCGATAAGATGACCGCAGACCTTCTGGTAGAGGGAGATTTCCTTTCACCGGTAGGTCTGACAACCGAGAAGATCTCATCTGATCAATTCCGCCGTGCCGGATTCTCCAGAGGCTACGCTCTTCCGCCAAGCAACCTTATGGTTCTGACGGGTATGTACATGGCTGGCAAGAAAGAGGAAGCAAAGATGATCGCAAAACGTTTCTGCGAATCAATGATCACAAGCGGCATTTCGCAGTTGATGGATCCGATCGAACAATACCGGATCACCTTTAGCTGCACATGGCCTGCCTGCGGGTTCCTTGCTTTGGCAGACATGGCATACAATATGTAAGGAGGTGCGGAAAAATGACCAGTATGTATGATAAATTCGAAAACAATACGTATGAAATAAAGGCAACGGCATTTACTGCACGCGGAGCTTCTTTCGGGTTCATAACCCGCCCGCTGATGCATGCGCCATTTGTGAATCAGGGAAAATGGGGCACAATTACTCTTCATCTGACATCCTGCAAAGGTGCAGCCATTGCCGGCGATTCCTATATGCAGTTAGTTCCGGTTCATCACGGAGAAGAGATCGCATATGCACTCGAAACGACGCCGACAGAGCTTCTTCTGCATAGTGCTTATGGCGATATCAGATGCTGCTTTGCGGAACCATCGCTGATGATGATACAAGGCGAGAACGGATTAGGGATCCGTTTTGAAACTATCCTTCCGATGCACGGAGTGATCCGGAAACGCGGAGAAAACGCATGGGAGCGGTCGGCATCGATCGTCAGCTGCTACACGTTCAATGCGGTAAAAGGAAAAATGGATATGGATCCAAAGTGGGAGCTGGAACGTCTTTCTACGCCATATGTCCGCGGCGAGTTATTCCCGGATGAGGACGGAGCTTTCCTGCTTTCTATTGAGGAGACAGAGGACTGCGGCTATGTTCGCGATGCTTATCCGACCTATGAAGAAGGACTTGCAAATATCAAAGCAGACTGGGAGAGTTTCTATACAAAACTTCCGGGAGCTGAGGATAAGAATAAAGAAAAGGCAGCTTATATGCTCTGGTCAATGATCGAGCGCCCGTCGGGACGGTTAAAGAGGAGTATTCTTCACTCCACTTTCCCAAAGGCAGCACCTCTCTGGAAAGAGTGTCTGATGACAGCAGCGCTTGCAGGAAATCTTCCGCTTGCCAAAGAGCTTTTACTCGGACAGCTTGACCAGCAGGCAGAAAACGGTCAGATCCCAAGCTTTATGGATCACTTAAACTATGATGCGTTGAATGCAGCTCCTCCGCTGCAGGGTTGGGCAATCAAACAGCTGATGAAAACAAATGACCTCAAAGAGGTATTTACGAAAGAAGAACTCCAAACGCTCTGTGAGAGCTATGCAAAATGGGATGCATGGTTTGATGAATACCGCGATGATGACAAAGACGGCATTGTCCAGACGGAAGGCATGGTCGAGTGCGGCTGCGAAGACAGTCCGGTATTTGCAAAATACTATGTTGTAGAGCTCCCGGAGATCAATGCAGAATTGGCACTCCTGGAAGAAGCAATCGGAGACCTTGCCGGCATGCTGGATCTTGCAGAGGAAAAAGAGAAATGGTATGCAAAGAGCAAAGAGCGGATCGCAAAACTGCTTGAGAAATTCTGGAACGGTGAGCGGTTTGTCGGATTTGACCACGAAACAAAGGCGGTGATCGATAAGTCGGAGGCCAAGCGGTCTTAGGAA
>JAZNHY010000098.1:0-5591 GCA_045577235.1 Lachnospiraceae bacterium | reverse complement strand
CTGCTTGCTGTTGTCTTCCTAAGACCGCTTGGCCTCCGACTTATGCGGCAGAGTCCAGGTCAGATTTCTGGTGATAACCGCATCGAATGTATCTGCTTCAAAGGACAGCTTTTCCGCATCCATTTTCATGACGCACACAGTTTCCGGATACGGTCCATTTTCACAGATCAGTTCTTCCGCTTTCACGATCATCTCTCTGGTCAGATCAATGCCGGTCACCTGATAGCCTTCTTTTCCTAGAAGTACGGTAAAATATCCGGCGCCACAGCCAACATCCAGGATGCTGATTGGCCTGTCCATTGTTTTTGGGTCCGGCAGCCATGCTGTGATCTCCTGCAGCCATTTATCAGCTTTGGAGCTTTCCAGCTCTCTTTGTCTTTGCACAAGAAAACTATCCGCCCGTTCCGTCCAATAATCTGTAACTCTTGTCTTTATATCTTCTGCTTCTTCCTCAAACGGAATATACTTTAATTCGCTCATATTACTTCACTACCTTTATCATAAACAACGGTGTCGAAGAATAGTTTGTCTTTTCTTTTTCGGAATATACCTGCTTTCCGATATCTTCCACACAGCTAACAGAACTCACTTTCTGCTCACGAAATACTTCCTCATCCCACTGCGGCCTTATTATGCCTGTCAACGGAAGATCCTTTGCAATCTCTTCCATAATATCGAAACGGTCTCCGATATTATAGTCTTCATATCCCTGATCCTTTACATTCTGCCGGTCGATCTCAAATGCTCTTCTTTTCTCTTCATCCGTTAAATAGAAATACCAGTTCGCATCAAAGATCAACAGGAGTCCTTTTTGTTTTAAAACACGAAGCCATTCCTGATAGGCTTTCTGCGGATCCGGCAGATTCCATGTAAGATTCCGGGATATGATTACATCATATGATGAATCAGCAAAGCTTAAATCCATCGCATCTTCCAGCCGAAAACTGATCTGCTCTGCAAGCGGGCCGGCATTATTCTCTGCCTCCTTTAGCATGGTCTCTGCAAAGTCAGCTGCCGTTACCTGATATCCCAGTTCGCTTAAAATAATGGACAAAAACCCGGGGCCAGCACCAATATCCAAAACACGGAACGTTTTTCTTAGATCTTCTCCAATCCCGTAATGCGCCCGGATCGTTTCATCCAGCAGGCTGGTCCAGGTTTGACGCTGGATCCCTTCCAGCTCTTCCTGATTTACTTCGGAGTACCCTGGTGCCCGGTCCAGCCAATATGCAAGATTCTCTTGATTTTGATTCTCAGTATTGCTCATCCAATAGGTTCCTGAATGCTTTGCCTGCGGGCGCTCTCTAAAAGAGCCCTGGTATAATCATCGGAAGGATTTCGAATGACTTCAGAAATCTCTCCTTCCTCAACACACTTCCCGTCCTTCATGACCATGATGCGGTCGCACAGCATGCTGACCAGTGCAATGTCATGTGAAACAAAAACTGCAGACAGTCTACCTTCTTTTTTTAAATCCCGCAACAGTTCCAGGATCCGCGCCTGCGTGGAGACATCCAGCGCACTCGTCATTTCATCACACAAAAAAATCTCCGCATCGCTGTAAAATGCCCGTGCGATCGCCATACGCTGACACTGCCCTCCAGAAAGCGCAGCCGGTTTTCTTTGCAATAATTCTTCTTTCAGGCCAACCAACTGAACTAGCTGGCGGATCCGTTCCGGATTTTTCTCTCTCCTGCCGCTTTCTATGAGAGATTTTTCCATGACCATCCGTGGATCAAAAGAACTATTTGCATCCTGAAAGATCATCTGCAGAAACTGTCCGGTCTGTCTTGGTTTCTGTCCAGTATACTCCGTTCCATTATAAAACAGTGATCCCTGATCCAATTTCAGCATGCCTGCGATCGCCTTTAAGAGCGTAGTCTTTCCTGAGCCGCTCTCACCAACAACCCCCAGTATTTCTCCCTTATTCAGGCAGAAGTTTACCTCTGAAAGAGCAATGGTTGTTTTTGCTTTTTCCCTGAACGTCTTATTTAAGTTTTTTCCTTCTAATAAATAAGTCATATTTAATTGAAAAATAGTTTTTAATTATGAACTCAACTTCGGAACGTCACGTAAAAGATTCTTTGTATACTCCTTCTGTGGATCATGCAGGATGCGGTCTGCTTTATCAAATTCGATCACTTCGCCTTTTGACATGATAGCAATACGATCCGCGATGTTCGCTGCGATTCCCAGATTATGTGTGACCAGGATGATCGTCGTCCTGTGTTCGTTTTTTACCCGAAGCAGTTCATCCGTCACAGAAATAGCGGTGGTTACATCTAAAGCGCTCGTAATCTCATCGCAAAGAAGAAGCTCCGGATCCATAAGCATAGCAGCTGCAATGGCGATCCGCTGATTCATGCCGCCACTCATTTCATATGGTCGGCTTTTTAAAATATCGGTTGTATTTTTCAGACCGATGGATGTAAACATCTTGTCCAGTTCTTCTTTTATAAATGGAAGCCTGTGGCTCTTTAACGTCTCCCTGAATTGTTTGTCTATTTTTCGGATCGGGTTGAATGCGCCAGCAGGATTCTGCTGGATTAGACCAATTCTAGTTCCCAGCAGTTTCTGTCTCTCTCTGTTTTTCAAAGGAATGAGATCTTTACCCTCAAACAGGATCTGGCCGCCAGGAATCTTTATTTGCTTATTTCCGGTGATCGCCCGGATCACGGTCGATTTACCGGAACCAGACTCCCCAACGATGCAGAGCACTTCACCTCTTTCCACAAAAAGATTTGCTCCTTTTACGGCGAGCTCCTCGTCATATGCTATTTGAAGGTCTTTGATTTCCAGAATTCTATCCTGCATATTTTAGACCTCCCTGTAATCCATCACAGCATCGCCAAGATAATTGAAAAGAATGATCGTAATGATCACCGCTGCAGCTGGTCCCATGATCGTCCACGGTGCAATCTGGATATAAGCCCTGGCCTCAGCGATCATAGCTCCCCATTCCGGGGTTGGCGGAATAACTCCCAGTCCTAAAAATGACAGACCGGAAAGTCCGATCATCGTCGTACCGATCTGGGTAAGTGCCTGGGTCAGAACCGGTGCCAGAAGGTTCGGGAATATATGAAACAGGAGGATATAAAGATCACTCTTTCCTGCAAATACTGCCGCCTGGATATAGGCTTCATTTTTCAAAGCAAATGTATGACTTCGGGCGAGTCTCGCAAAAGAAACCCACATCGTGACTCCCATTGAGATCATGGCGCCAGTCATGCCGCCGTTCAAGATGCCTGCGACTGCGATAGCAATGACCATCTGTGGAAACGCAAGCAGAACATCTGCCACCCGCATCAGCAGTTTATCCACGATCCCTCCGTAATAACCGCAAAGGATACCGATCAGTGTCCCGACCGCAAAAGAAATGAATACTAAAAGGAACGTGGCTGCAATTGTCGTCCTTCCTCCGTATAGTACGCGTGATAATACGCAGCGACCCAGATTATCCGTTCCCAGCGGATATTCGGCACACGGAGCAATCCTTATTACCGCTGCGTTCGGAGCAGACGGGTCATGCGGCGCCAGGACCCCGGCAAAGACCGCGCATAAAAGAAGCAGCAATGCAAGTGCAGCAACGATTATAATCTTGATTCTTGCCCGTTTCTTTTTTCTCATAGCGATGTCCTCGGATCCAGTATATGATTTAAGATATCGGACAGCTGGTTAATGACCACATAGATCACGCCTATGACAATAACGAAACCCAGTATGACTGGATAGTCTCTTGCCGTAATAGAATCCATCACGAGCTTACCAATTCCCGGCCAGCGGAAAATAGTCTCAATCACTACACTTCCACCCATAAGACCGCCTATCTGCAAAGCTATAATTGTAAAGATATGCCCAATTGAATTACGAAGGACATTCATCACGATATATCTTTGCTTCACACCACGGCCCTGCATGCCTGTCACATAGTCTTCTTTCAACTGATCTAGAATCTCTGCACGCATCTGACGGATAAACCGTCCCGACATCGGGATTGAAAGCGAAAACACAGGTAACAACAAACCCTGTACGTTACCTTTCGCAATGACCGGGAAAAGGTTCAATTTAATACAAAGAAAATACATCAGAAGGATCGAGATCAGGAAATTGGGGAGTGAATTCCCAATAAAAGACAGCAGCCTTACTATGTAATCAATGACTCCATTCTTGCGGAAAGCCGAAATGACCGAAAGCGGAAAAGCAACGATCAAGGCTAAAAGAAGGCTGCTGAAGGCAAGGATAAACGTATTTTTTAAGCCGGCAGCCAACTTTGGTCCAACCGGCATATCATCTTTGTAAGAAGCGCCGAAATCACCGCGGATAATGCCAGATAGCCATTCCCCGTATCTCACGAGGAATGGTCTATCAAGGCCCATCTTTGCGCGTTCAGCCTCCAAAGTTTCCTTGTTGATGGCAATCCCCTGTTCTGACAGTTTCCGCTCGGCAGGATCGCCCGGAGCCAGATACATCAGGCCAAAGACCAGGAAACTCAAAATTAGGAGTATAACAATTAAACTTGCTAATTTCTTAAGTATTTTTACTATCATCCAATTGTTGTTGAGGCGTCTATTCCGTAAAAGTCAAATGGAATGTTCTCTGCAAATCCGGATACACCAGGACGAAGAACAGTCGTGCTGTTAAACAGCCCCACATATCCGAAAGCGTTGTCGTCGATTGCGGCCTGAATGATCTCGTTTGCGAGTTCTGCTCTCTTAGCCTTGTCAGTCTCCTGTTTTAACTGCGCGATCAGTTCCTGAACATGTGCATCATCAAATCCGCCTACATCATAATATGCGCCGTCTTCCAGTGTGGATTTAATGAAGTACAGCGGGTCTCCGGCTTTATCTGCGATCATACAGTATAATGCCAGGTCAAAGTTGCCGTCTGCGATATAGGTTGCGTCCGGATCTTCTTCGGCGCGGAATGTAGTATCAATACCAATTTCTTTGAACTGATCCTTTATCAGAATCGCGATCGTATCCAGGGAACGCGCTTCGTAGTAAGCAATATTGATCGTCAGCCTCTGTCCGTTTTTCTCATAGAAGCCGTCCGCTCCCATGGAATAACCATCGCCTTCAATCAGTTCTTTTGCTTTTGCAGTATCTACTGCCGGGACTGTAACCTTTCCATAAGCGGCGGATGGGTTGAACGGCCCGACCGCTGGAGATACAGTTCCTTCCAGGTATGCTGCAATCGCATCTTTATCAACGGTCAGGTTAATTGCCTCGCGGATTGCATCATCCAAATGGTTTTTGTTCAGAATATAGAACTGCAGACGGGCGCCTGGGATCGATACAACTTTGTATTTATCCGGCTCCTGTTGGTATACTGCCAATGCTGCAGAAGAAACGCTGTTATAACAGTCAATCTCATCGCCCTGCATTGCCAGGAGTTTTGGATCATCCTTCTGCATATAGTAGAAGATTGCTCCATCCAAAACAACATTACCTCCCCAGTAGTTTTCATTCTTTACAACTTCCACGTCGCCTTCCGGCTGGAAGTTTTTCAGCACAAACGGTCCTGAGCAGATTGGATCATTGTCAATGTCTGTTGTTGCATCCAGATCGACGATGCCGGTTGCAGGTGCGGTC
>JAZNHY010000097.1:0-10190 GCA_045577235.1 Lachnospiraceae bacterium | reverse complement strand
TGTATCTGTGTATAGCCTTTGATCAGTTTCTCATAGATATCTGTCCCGATCAGAGAGATCGCCTGTTCCTCCAGGTTTTTCGGTTCGCCTTCCAGAGATGCCAGCGCTTCTTTTTTCTGTTCTTCAATCTTTGCCCTTGCTTCTTCTGGTGTGGAGATGCCCCACATCTTACTGAAGGTGTTCATGTTGAACGGAAGATTATAGATCTCCCCCTTGTAATTGGCGACCGGGCTGTTGGTATAACGGTTGAACTCTGCAAACTGTGTAATAAAGCTCCAGACCTTCCTGTCATTCGTATGGAAAATATGTGCCCCATATTTATGAACGTGAATGCCTTCCTCCAGAGCTGTATAAATATTGCCGGCTATATGATCCCGTTTTTCCAGGACCAGACAGGTTTTGCCCTGTTTTTTCATCTCATGTGCAAAAACAGCACCATATAATCCTGCACCAACGATCAGATAATCGTACATGTCATTCCCCCATAAAATCTTTTTCGTTGTAATTCAGTTCCCCTTTGTATTCTTTCAGTTCTTCTTCGCCATCCAATACACGTGCTGCTCCATTGGCCATAGCTTCCATTTCAAACTCACCCGGATATGCGTATACCGGGGCAATAAAGGAAACGGCCTTGGTGATGCGTTCAACCAGATCTTTGTTATGAACCATACCGCCGCCCATCAGAATGGCATCAACTTTGCCTTCCATAATGGCTGCCATGGCACCGATCTGTTTGATGCACTGATAGATCATGGTATCCCAGACCAGTTTTGCAAAACGCTCGCCTTTTTCTGCTCTCTCATATACTTCCAGAGCATCACTGGTTCCCAGAAGATCTACAAATCCTCCGGTCTTGGTTGCAAATGCTTTTGCCGTTTTCTTATCCAGACCATTGTCGAAAATATAATCGACTAATTCTGCCAGCGGCACACTGCCGGAACGGGTCGGGGTCATTGGTCCGTCACCACCGACAATATCATTGCCATCAATCATTTTGCCCTTCCGGTGAGCTGTAATAGAAGTTCCTCCGCCGATATGACAGACGACATAATTCATATCTTCATATTTCACGCCCATCTTTTTGGAATGTACAATGGCGGTTTCTTTCTGATTCAGCGCATGGCCATGCACATGACGAAGCAGTCCCTTGATGCCGGTCATACGTGCTTCCGGGATCAATTCATCTGTATCCGGCGGATTCACGACAAATGCCTTGCATCCGTATTCATCTGCAAATGCCTTTGCGATCTGTGGACCTAACTGTGCCGGATGCTGTACGCCGTTGGCACCTCTGACAGCATGGTCGTACAAAACTTCATTGATAGCGTACACACCGCCTTCCACTGCCATCAGACCTCCGCCTCTTCCGACGACCGCATCCAGGTCTGACAGATCAACACCATCTTCCTTTAACATATCGCGGATCATGCCCAGACGAAACTCCAGCTGATCCGAAACTTCCTTAAATTGGGCTAGATCTTCAGCCGCATGAGACACATTGACGGAAAAGATTTTTTCTTCTCCCTTGAACAGGGCAACCTTCGTCGATGTTGAGCCCGGATTGATTGCTAAAACTTTGTATTCTCCCATTTTTTCCTCCTGTACGGTTATAAATAATAAATGACGGCTGAATATTAGCCGTCATTATTATATCGTATTCTTATATATTTAGCCACAATGGAATCGGTTTTTCAGACTCTCATTTTGGACTTCTTCCATTTACCGGTAAGAAGGAAGATCAATGCTGCAAGGCCGCTGGCAGCCGGTGCCAGAACGTAAGCCCAGCCGATTCCTAAAAGACCCATGGAGGTAAACGACGTAAAGATCCAGGTAAATAACAGACGCACGATAAAAGCTGACAGGATCGCACAGCCAAACGTATAGTACGTATTCCCTGACCCGGAGATCACGCCGTACATACAGAACATCACGCTTTCAAACATATAACTGATTGTCAGGATCTTCAGATAATCTGATCCGGTCTGAATGACTGCCTGGTCCGTAGTGAAAATACCGAGCAGTGCTCCAGGAATAATATGTGCAATAATAAAGATAATTCCGGTAAAGCAGACGGAAATAGCCATGGCCACCAGCATGGACTGAATGACCCGCTTAAACTTCTGCACCGGGATATGTTGTGCCGTAAATGAGATCAATGCCGTCATCAAAGCTTGTGCAGGAAGGACAGCAAAGGTTCCGATCTTTGTAACAGCACCAGTTGCAGCTGATGCGTTCACTCCATACTGATTGATAAATCCCATGATCAGCAGGAAGGATAAATTTGTCAGGCCAAACTGCAGTCCGTTCGGGATACCGATCTTGAGCATCAGTTTCAAGGTATCCTTTTGGATCTTAAAGGAGCTGATCTTAAAGTCAAACAAGCCGATCTTTTTCACATACCAGATGGCCATACACATACTGACGAACTGAGACAGAATGGTTGCCAGTGCGGCACCTGCCACACCCATATGCAAAGGACCAACGAACAGAATATCCAGCCCAATGTTCAGGATCACTGTGATCAGAACGAAAAGCATCGGTCTGACAGATTCGCCCACGCTGCGCAGAACAGCTGCAAGAACATTATAGAAATAAATAAAAATGGTTCCGGCCAGGCAGATAAAAAGATAGGTCTTGGTTCCTGCATAGGCTTCCGCCGGAGTGTCTAATCCTTTCAGGATCGGAACTCCCAGCGCATAAATAACTACCATGAAGAACAATGCCATCAGGAAGAAGAAAGAAAGCATCGTTCCGACAACAGAAGGGATCTTTTCTTTCTGCTTTCCACCGAACAGCTGGCCTATAATAATACCGCCGCCATTGGATACACCCAGTGCAAAGACCAGGATGATCATGGTGACCTGGCCGCCGATATTCACGGCAGACATACCGGCAGAGCCGATATATCTGCCAATGATAGCCATGTCTGCTATATTGTAGAATGCCTGAAGCAGATTAGTGATGATGATCGGGATAGCAAACCCAATCGTCTTCAGCGCCACATTACCTGTTGTCAGGTCATTCATACCCCTCATTTTTGCTTCTTCGGGCTTTCCCATGGTGTAACTCCTATTACTTATGCTCCAGCAACTCTCTTATTCTTCACATCTTCAAATTCGGAAATCATCTCCGGTGTTGCCGGTTTTCCAACGAGAGATCCAATCACAACAGCGATCAGACCGAGAATGAATCCTACAAATAGGGAATACAGGCCTGTCACCTGTCCGATCGTCTGACCGGCAAAGAACGGAATGTAATCCCAGATGATAACCACAGCAGCACCGGTAATAATACCGCTCAATGCGCCGGCTTTGGTTGTCTTCTTCCAGTACAGCGAAAGAACAACAACCGGACCGAATGCTGCGCCTAAACCAGCCCACGCATCACTTACCAGACCCATGATCGAGCTGTTCGGATTCAGAGCGATAAAGAATGCAGCTGCTGCAACGATGACAACAACCACACGGCTGAACCAGAGGATCTTCTTATCACTGATATTTTTACCTTTTTTAATAACGTCCGCATAGATGTCTTTGGAAACGGCGGATGCTGTGACCAGAAGCTGAGAATCTGCAGTACTCATGATTGCTGCCAGGATCGCACAAAGCAGGATGCCTGCCAGGAACGGAATGGCAAATTGATTCGTAAATAATTCTTTGACTGTCATGACCACGATGTTCTCGCTGTCTTCCAGGACTCCCACCTTAGGGAACATATAAACTCTTGCAAGGATGGCTAATACAGAAACAACACCCAGTGCCAGGAAGTTCCAGACGTTAGCGATGATCTTGGACTTTTTCATTTCCTTCTCAGATTTGATTGCCATGAAGCGGACCAGGATATGCGGCATGCCGCAGTAGCCAAGGCCCCATGCCAGTCCGGAAACGACCGTCGTCCAACTGATATTAGAATTGCCTGACATAAACGGATTCAAATATGCTGCTGCACCGCCATCTACACCAGATGCAGTCAGAGTACTCATAATGCTGCCTGGCTCGATCAGGAACAGCAGAATGATCGGAACAGCCAGGATCATGATGATCATCATCATGCCCTGAATAAAGTCTGTCGTACAGACTGCCAGGAATCCGCCCAGGAAAGTATAGATCAAAATAACGATCGTACCGATCAAAAGTGCCCAGGTATAATCCAGTCCGAACACTACCTTAAACAGCTTTGCGCCAGAGCTTAAAGCAGATGCAGTGTAGACCAGGAAGAAAATAACAAAGACAATTGCTGATACCAGGATCAGCGCTTTGCTTTTATCATGGAAACGGTTTTCAAAATACTCCGGAAGTGTCACAGAGTTATTTGCACGGATGGTATAACGGCGAAGTCTCCCGGCTACCAGGATCCAGTTGAACAAGGTTCCAAGGAACAGACCCAGTGAAACCCAGATTTCTCCTGTACCCAGCAGGTAGATCGATCCCGGCAGACCCATCAGGAGCCAGCCGCTCATATCAGAGGCCTGTGCACTCATGGCGCCTACCCAGCCGCCTAACCCACGGCCGCCCAGGAAGTAGTCTTCCGCGCTTTTTGTCCGTTTCGAATAGACTGCTCCGATGACGACCATCAGAACAATGTACAATACAAATGCGATAACGATCCAAACAGTGTTACTCATAATAATCCCTCTCTTTTTTATAACAAGTGGGCCATGAAAATTGCTTTGGCCCACTGGTAAGTCACATTTTTCTCCGGTATGTTCTGCCTTACAGATCTTTTGGATCGTAAGTCAGGTCACAACCCAGACGTTTGAATGTTCTTCTGTCTATGGCAGACAATTTTGCGGTCGTATGCACCGCACAGTTTTTCAGCTTAGGCAGCTGATCCAGCGCGAGTGCCGCATCTGCATCCTTGGATGCATTGCTGGATAACGCTACTAACACCTCATCAGGATGAAGTCTCGGATTCCGGCTGCCCAGATACTGTGTCTTCAGTTTCTGGATCGGCGCGATGCTTTCCGGAGAAAGGATCTTGGTCTCTTTCGGGAGACCTGCCAAATGTTTAATTGCCTTGATCAGGCAGGCTGCAGATGGTCCTAACAGATCGCTGGTCTTGCCGGTAATGATCGTTCCGTCATCCAGTTCAATCGCTGTTGCTACATCACCGGTCTCTTTTTCTCTATCCTGTGCTGCTTTGACAACCGCACGGTCTTCTACAGAGAGACCTTCCTGGCTCATCAGGACCTGAATCTTATTGACTTCTTCTATTTCCTTCTTTCCTTCCGCAACCCCTGCGAGTGCATGATAGTAGCGGCGGATGATTTCCTGTCTTGAGGCGTATTTGCATGCTTCATCATCAAAGATGCAATAGCCTGCCATATTCACCCCCATGTCGGTCGGTGATTCATATGGGCTTTTGCCGAAGATCTTCTCGAACATCGCATACAGAAGAGGAAAGATCTCAACATCGCGGTTATAATTGACCGTTGTCTCGCCATGCGCCTTCAGGTGATAAGGGTCGATCATGTTGATATCATTCAAATCTGCAGTGGCAGCTTCGTATGCCAGATTGACCGGATGATCCAGCGGCAGATTCCAGATTGGGAAAGTTTCGAACTTTGCGTATCCCGCGTAAATACCTCTTTTATGTTCATGGTACAGCTGGGAAAGGCAAGTGCTCATCTTTCCCGAGCCGGGGCCCGGAGCTGTAATGATGATCAGCGGTCTTGTCGTCTCTATATAGTCATTCTTCCCATATCCATCTTCACTGATCACGAGCGGGACATTGGTCGGATAACCGTTGATCAGATAGTGATGGTACACACGAAGTCCGCTGGTGACCAGTTTTTCCTCAAACCGTCTGACCGAACTGGTATCCATATATTTGGTGATCACGACGCTGCCGATGAATAAGCCCCGTTTCCGGTATTCTTCAATCAGCCGTAAGACGTCGATATCATACGTAATACCCAGATCTTCTCTTTCTTTATTGCGCTCGATGTCTTCTGCACTGACCACCATGACGATCTCTGCCTGGTCTGCCATCTTCAGAAGCATCTGCAGTTTACTGTCGGCCTGAAAACCCGGCAGTACACGGGAAGCATGAAAATCATCAAATAGTTTCCCGCCAAATTCCAGATACAGTTTGTTGTCAAATTTACCGATCCGCTCACGGATCCTTTCAGACTGCATCTGTAAATATTTCTCGTTGTCAAATCCTTGTTTCAGCTGCATGTTTATCCTGTCAAAATACTTTATTACGTTAACTTACTAAATAAGAATCATACCAAATAAAAAAGACATTTGCAAGGTTCGCAAATGTCTTTTCTTATTTCATTTTTTTATCGTTTTTTCAGATTTTCCCCTCCATTTTGGTAAAGACTTTTGCCTGTTCTTCTCCTCTTAATACACGAAGAGCACCGAAAGCCAGAGAATCCATTTCGTTTTCACCTGCGTAGATTACGACCGGTGCAATGAATTTCACTCTGTCAGAAACCATTCTTGTAAACTTCTCTGAATTTGCAATGCCTCCCGTTAAGATGATGGCATCCACTTCCCCGTTTACCGTTGCAGAAAGAGCCGCGATATGTTTTGCAACAGAAAGTGCCATTGCCTCATAGACCAGAGCGGCGTATTCATCGCCATCTTCGATCATCTTTTCTACGTCACGTGTATCATTCGTTCCCAAATGGGAATTCAGACCGCCGGCACCTTTGATCTTCTTCATCATGGATTTCTGATCATATTCACCGGAAAAAGCCATATCCACGACCTGGAACAGCGGCAGTCCGCCGGTACGTTCCGGAGAGAAAGGACCTTCTTCATCACTGACAAAATCAATGATCCGTCCCTTGGAATGAAGGGATTCTGTAATGCCTCCTCCCAGATGCGCGATCACCAGATTAGCCTCACTATATGATTTTCCGCTTTCTTTTTCCCATCTTTTCGCTGCGGCACGCATGTTCAGATTATGGCCTAATGCCTTTCTTCTCATATCCTTAAAACCAGTGATCTTTGTCAGCGGGATCATCTCGTCTACGGTAATGCCATCGTAAACAAATGCCGGAATGCCCAGTTCCTGACTAAGTGCATACGCGATCGGTGCGCCCACATTGGAGGCATGGTTGTTCTGCGGATTATACTTCATCTGCCAGACCATATCCTCATTGACATTATAAGCCCCGGCCTCGATCGGCGGAAGAAGTCCGCATCGGCTTACGATTGCTGTTAGCTCAGAAAGGGCCACCCCGTGACGGTCCATGGCATCGATAATTGTATTTTTACGGAATTCAAACTGATCCGTGATCTCATCAAACTGTGCGAGTTCTTCCGTAGTATGCGCGATATTCTCCACAAACAACGGCGTCTCATCCTCGTAGACCGCGATTTTTGTGGATGTTGAACCCGGGTTCATTACCAAAATCTTTTCCATGATTTGTTCCTCTTTCATTTCGTTTGAATATTGTCTATATGTCGCCTATGTGGCAGATCAAGCCCTCGAGCGAATATGCGAAGCATCCTGAGCGCAGAGGGTTTGATCTGCACAGAGGCGATCACGGTAGTCTATTTCAAATTCATTGCTGAAATTGCAGCCAAGCAAATGGAAACAAACTTTTCGTCGGAGGAAGATCCCCTGCTTGAAAAGATGACCGGATGGGTCGTTCCTACCAGAAATCCTCCCAGACGGCTGTTGCAAAGGACAGACATCATCTTGCCCATGATATTGCCGGCATGAATATTCGGAGCCAGCAGGATATCACATTCGCCTGCAACTGGTGACTGATAACCTTTGAAATCAGCAATCTCTTTATCACAAGCACAGTCAAAAGAGATCGGACCATCCACGATACAGCCGGTGATCTCACCGCGCTCATTCATTTTTTTCAGTTCTTCTGCATCCAGGGTCTCGGGCATCTTTGGATCCACCTTTTCCTTGCATGCAAGCACGCCGACTTTCGGGCAGTCCCATCCGAGGGAGCGCATAGCATCGACGGTATTCTGGATGATATCTCTCTTCTGCTCCAGCGTCGGATAATTGACCATCCCACCGTCTACCGGAACATAAATCTTGCCCATTGCAGGAATCTCATGTGCGGTAAACACACTTATAGTGCCGCCGTTTTCTTTACGCAGTCCATGTTCACGGTTGACCACGGCTTTCAGATAAACACTGGTGTCCAGTTTGCCTTTCATCAGGACTTCTGCTTTGCCTTCATGGATCAGATCCACTGCTTTCCATGCAGCTGCTTCATCGTCCGGTTCATCATAAATATCTTCATCCGGAACATTCAGTCCAATCTCTGCGCAGACCTTTTTGATCTCATCTTTATGACCGACCAGGACCGGTTTTGCCAATCCGCGTTCTACTGCCATTTTAACTGCTCCGAGGGTGTGATCGTCATTTGCTGCTGCCACCACCACGCGGCTTATTTGTTCCTTGCCTTCCAGCTGTTTTATGATTTCATCAAAACTTCTGTACACCATTGTGTTCTCCTGTTTCTGCTATTTCCTGTTCACCACGTTTGCCGGCTCCTGACCATCCATGACACGCTGAATGTTCGCAAGGCCTCTTTGCAGCATCATGACGAGCGCTTCATTTGTTGTGCCTCCAATGTGCGGAGTAACGGTCAGCTTGTCCATTGCTTTTTTGCTCATCCGAAAGAGCGGTGCATCCGCAGGAAGAGGTTCCGGAGTTGTGACATCCAAAGCGGCTCCATAGATTTCATCATTTTCCAATGCCCAGATTAGTGCATCCTGATCAATGACTTCTCCGCGGGCCGTGTTAATGACGAGCGCTGTCTTTTTCATGGCAATGAACTGTTCTTTTCCCAGCATTCTGACAGTAGACGGGAGAACCGGCACATGCATGGAAATGACGTCTGCGGTTCTGATCAGCTCATCATATTCCATGTACTCTAAACTGTATTCTTTTTCTGCTTCTTCACTCAAACGGAAGACATCATAGTATGCAAAGCGGCATCCCCATCCTGTCAGTCTCTTCACGACTTCTTTGGCAATGTCGCCCATCCCGACAAATCCGATGATCTTATCGGTCAGCTCGCTCTCGCCCATCGTGTAGTAAGCCGCTCTGGCGAGGGTATAGCCCTCATGCCGATACTGTCTGTCCGCTAATGCAATCCGTCGAAAGCCCGCCAGGATCAGCCCGATGGTATGCTCTGCAACAGCAACCGCATTGACGCCTTTATTGTTGCACACCGGGATGCCCCTCTTTCTCGCTGCCGCGAGGTCCACTTTATCAAACGCCACACCTTCCATCTGGATCAGTTTCAGCTGCGGACACGCATCGATCACTTCTTTGGAAACCGCCTGTATGGATTCAACAAACAGATATTCCGCGTCCTTTGCTGCCGCGATCAGCTCTGCATCTGTATACGGTGCGCTGACATATGCCACATCCCATCCTGCAGGAACAGGAACCTTGTATAACCCAAACTTTGACTTTGTAACTGTGATTACCACATTCGCCATATGTTTTTTCCTTAAAAATCTCTTTCAAAATTTATTTTCTCAACCACGTGACCAATTCGTCCACCTCTGTTGAGAAATACTCTGTCTGTCACCCTTCTAAGGTCCTTTTTTGGGGTATTTCAAACATCTTTTTTACGTTTTTCAACGGCAGCCCCATTGCTTCCATCTCCGTTGAGAATTTTTGTGATTTTTCTCAACACATTAAGCAGAAAAGGATGCGACGTTGAGAAAACATCATTTTACATATTGTATCCCTTGTCGAAAGCTGCCAGGTTCAGGTCAACCGTTTTTGCCGGAACATTCTTTGCGATCAGATCTCTCCAATCCACGTTATCCAGTGCCAGCTGTTTGACGAGCGCTCCGAGAAGAACGATATTCTGCGCTTTGACATTGCCAAGTTCTTCTGCGACTTTTGCTGCTTCCACGACGATGACATTTGGAACAACTTCCTTTAACTGGTCGATCGCTTCATGCGGATACACAGCGTCTCCGGTCAGAACCGGCATCGGATTGATCTCACGCACATCTGTGACGATTGTTCCGCCTTCCTTCAGAAACGGAAGTGCACGGAGTGCTTCCAGTTTTTCGAAAGAAACAATAATATCTGCTTCGCCGTCACCAATGATCGGTGAATATACTTTTTCGCCATATTTGATCTGCGTGACAACGGTACCGCCTCTCTGGCTCATACCGTGGATCTCGCTCATTTTTACATCAAAACCTGCTTCGATCAGGCCCTTTGAAAGGATCGTAGAA
>JAZNHY010000096.1:0-7171 GCA_045577235.1 Lachnospiraceae bacterium | reverse complement strand
GATCGTACGGCCAGTCGTTGTCTTGCCGCAGCCAGACTCTCCTACCAGACCCATTGTCGTTCCGCGTTTCAGATTGAAGGTAACGCCGTCAACTGCCTTGACCTGTCCAACCACACGGTTCATTAAACCGCCTTTGATCGGGAAGTATTTCTTCAGGTCGCGAACCATCAGAATGTACTGTTCATCGTAAACCAGCGGAGACTTCTCTTCCTGTTTTTCTTCTGCCGAGGCTGCTTCTTTCGCAGGTCCTGCAGCTGCAGCTGTTTCGCTTACAGCTTTCTCCGCCGTCTGTTCCACTTTTTCAGCAGCGACATCGTCCATAAGGTTTCTCTCTTTTTCCTCAGGAGTTACCGGAGGCTTTCCTCTATCAGCCCAACTCATGCTCTATCGCCTCCTTCCGTTCCTGCCTGAATCTCATCTGCAGCTTCCTGCAGTATTTCTTCTGCTTCTTCCAATTCCTGTGAAGTAGCTGCATTTGCTGCCTGCAATGCAGCAACGCCGCGCAGATTGATGGTTTTTACTTTCGCTGCTTCTTCCTTATATTCGTCATAATACCGGTAGCAGCTGACAACATGCGTATCGGAAATGTGTACCTCTTTCGGATACTCACCGTTACAGCACTCCATGCACATCTCACACCGGTCGCGGAAATAACAGTAGTTCGGCATATTGACCGGGTTTGGGACTTTTCCAGGAATGGAATAGAGTTCTTCTGTCTCTACGCCGACCACTGGTTTGGATGCCATCAGACCGATCGTATAAGGGTGGCTCGGATGATAGAAGATATCCTCTGCCGTTCCTTTCTCCACAATACGGCCGGCATACATGACCACAACATAATCTGCCATCTCTGCAATCACGCCCAGGTCATGGGTGATCAGCATGATAGATGAATTGATCTTATCTTTCAGGTTGCGCAAAAGGTCTAATATCTGCGCCTGGATCGTAACATCCAATGCCGTTGTCGGCTCGTCTGCGATAATGATCCTCGGGTTGCAGGCCAATGCCATAGCGATCATAACTCTCTGACGCATTCCGCCGGAAAGCTCGTGTGGATACATTTTATAAACGCCCTCGCTGTTTGCAATGCCGACCATCTCCAACGCTTCAATGGAACGTTTTTTGATGTCCTCCTTGCTCTTGCCTTCGCCGTCATGCAGTGCAATGACTTCATCCAGCTGTGCGCCGATCTTGAAGACAGGATTCAAACTGGTCATCGGCTCTTGGAAGATCATGGAAACCACGTTGCCGCGGATCTCCTGCATCTTCTCCTGAGGGACCTTGGAGATCTCATACGCTTTATCACCCAGATTCAGACGGATCTCTCCCTCGACGATCTGACCCTGCGGTCTCTGGAGAAGCTGCATCAGGGAAAGACTGGTAACCGATTTGCCACAGCCGGATTCCCCTACGACACCAACCGTCTTGCCGATAGGCACTTCATAAGAGACGCCGTCGACAGCTTTGACAGTTCCTGCATCCGTAAAGAAGTAAGTATGCAGGTTATCAAACTCCACCGCATTTTTCAGATCATGCATCGTAGTCAGGTATTCAGACTCTGGTACATTTTTACGTTTTCTCTTTTTTTCTAATTCATTTGTGATCTTCCGGTTTGCCCGGGTGATCGCTCTTGCTTCTTTCGCAGTAAGGTAACCTTCTGCTTTATTCTTTTTAGCCATTCGAAAGTTCCTCCTTACCGCTTCATCTTCGGGTCAAATGCATCCCGCAGGCCATCGCCGACCAGGTTGAACGCAAGGACCGTTGCAACCAGGCAGACACCTGCCGGGATCCAGATAAACCAGAAATTAGTTAATACGTATGTATTGTTAACATCGTTGATAATATTTCCCCAGGAAGCAAACGGGAACTTAACGCCCAATCCCAGGAAGGAAAGTGTCGCCTCGATCAGGATCGTGGAACCCAGGCTCATTGTCATTGTGACGATCAGCTGCGGAATAACGTTCGGGATCAGATGCTTAAAGATCCTTCGGCTGACCTTCAGTCCGGTTGCCTCCGTGGCTGTCATAAACTCCTGCTCACGCAACGAGAGGATCTGTCCACGAACCAGACGGGCAATGCTGGCCCAGCCTAAGAGTCCTAATATCAACATCAGCCAGATCATTCGTATCTGCGGATCAACCCGCATTGCGTCCATTGCTGCACCAAGAATAATAATGATCGGGAGCGATGGAATGCAGTAGAAGATATCAACGATACGCATGATCAGGTTGTCGACCCAGCCACCAAAGTAGCCGGAAATACCGCCCAGGATAACGCCGATCACGGTCTCTATGATTACGACGATGAAACCGATATACAAAGATACACGGCCGCCGTACATCAAACGTGTGAGCATATCCATACCATTACGGTCTGTACCAAGCCAATGTTTGCCGCTCGGCGGGCTGTAAGTATCAAAGACTTTTGTGCTCTGACTCTGCATAACAGAGTATGCATTCGTCGCGGCATTATATGTGATGGTATAGTCGTAGGTGACTCCATCCGTATCTGTAAAGGAAAACTCTTTTGCGCCTTTTTCGACCTCTTCTATCAGTTCTTCACGGAACTGTCTGGAAAGGAAAACGTCACTCATAAGCGCCTGCACAATATACTTGCTGGCAAAAGCAATCTCTTCTTTGCCCTTTTTCAGTGCGCCTTCTTCATCAACGTCATATGTTTCTCCTTCATACTCGAAAGAATCTTTCTCATCTGCCAGACTCTTCAGCAAAAGGTACTGAAGCATAAACGGTACTTTTTCGTTGCTGGTGGAAGAGGTAACAATGCTCGTCGAAGCAAAGGCCATCGGATCTTCCTGTCCTCCTGTATAAATGGAGAAGAAATCTTCGCCTTCTTCTTTGTAAGTATAAATTGTGCCCTGGTACTCAAAGCGGTCACTGCCTTTTGTTCTGGCCAGATAAAACTGTGCCTGCGCTAGTGACGGGAATGTGCCCGCTTCACGCTCTACATAGCGAAGCTCTTTATTTTCCGTAACTCCCGCATACTGTTTGTTCTGATTATCTTCACGATAGAACAGCTGATTCTCTGTGTATGGAGAGATCCATCCTCCAATGAAGGAGAATACAAACATAAATGCAAGGATGATAAGACCTGTTACAGCTACACGGTTTCTTATGAACCGCTGCATTACAAGACGGCCTGGGGACAGGACCTTAACACGACGGTCGTCATTTAAGGAATATTCCTGCTGAGGGGTATTGTTGTTATCTTTTTCGCTCATACTATCCCCCTCCCCTACGCAATACGAACACGCGGATCAACGACCGCGTACAATATATCTGAGATCAGGTTTCCAAGCAGCGTTAAGATTGCAAGGAAGACCAGATAAAACATCGAAAATGGAATATCTCCGGATACCATCGACTGATAGGAAACATAACCGATGCCCGGAAGTGAGAACAGCGTCTCTGTGATCAGCGCTCCGGAGAAAAGCCCCGGAAGGGAGCCGCCTACGATCGTTACGATCGGAATCAAGGTATTACGGAACGCATGATGATAAATGACCTTTCGTTCAGAAAGACCCTTTGCACGTGCAGTTCGGATATAATCAGCGTTCAAAACC
Source organism: Lachnospiraceae bacterium (assembly GCA_045577235.1). Taxonomy (GTDB): domain Bacteria; phylum Bacillota; class Clostridia; order Lachnospirales; family Lachnospiraceae; genus RGIG5612. The sequence continues at coordinate 3,591 of JAZNHY010000096.1, read as the reverse complement.
TCGAGCATGTTCGTTCGGGTATAACGCATCAAGGAACCAATGCTGATAACGACCAGCGTTATGATCGGTAAGACTAAATGGGCCGCCTTGTCCCAGAACTGCCCAGCAGGAGAAAGCTGCTGGTACGTTCGCCCGATCAGACCGCCCAGGTCAAACCATTTCAGCTTGACGGCAAATACCAGTTTTAAGAGCGACGCAAAGAAGAACGTCGGCAATGAGAAACAGGTCAATGCCACGATCGTGATCGTATAGTCTGTTTTACTGTATTGTTTAACTGCGGAAATAATTCCCAAAGGAATGGCAATCAGAAGCTCAAGAACAAAGGCGATTCCGCCCATAATAAAGGACAGCCATACGGAATCATGGAATTTCTGAGTAACAGGAACCGTCCATTTCCAGCTGTCACCAAATTGTCCGCGGATCGCTTTTCCGCACCAGGAAAAGAAGCCCGGAATGATACCTTTGTCCATTCCGTACGTTGCGGATAGCTGCTGCATCCATTCTTCAAACGATTTGGAACCCGGCTGCATGGATTTTGCCCTTGCAACCTCTTCCAGATAAGATGTCGGAAGACATCTCATAAGAACATAAATGATAAACGCAACAAAGATCAGAATAACGATAGAGATCAGTATACGTTTAATGATAAAATTTCTCACCTTTTAATCACCCAATTTCTGCCTAATATAGTATGAATAAGCCGTCCCGGGAGCGACGTCCCGGGACGGCCGCAATATCGACTAACCGTCTGATTCAGTCAGACAACGATTTCCGAAATTATTTCAGAACCGTATTCTCGATCTCGCTCATCCAACCATAGAAGGTTGTGATATCAGGTGTAACTGTGCTGATGTCTACACGCTCAGTGCTGAAGATAATAGCGTTCTGTCTCTGATAGGTAGGAATTTCAACTGCCCAGTCAATGATTGTATCAAGGCAAGCTTTGTAAACAGTCTTTCTGTATGTCTGATCTGCAGACTGACGAGCTGCCATGATCATCTGGTCAAGTTCAGGATCTGCGATCTTGTACATATAGTTGGATCCGCCTGCCTGTGCGCCGCCGTTAGCTACGTCAGAGTAGTAGACCTGATACATATCAGGGTCAACCGTTGCGCCCCAGGCTGCACACCACATCTCGGCCTGTCCTGCCTCGAGTGCAGTCCAAAGATCTGAAGAGTTGGTAAGGTCGTTAACGATCAGGTTGATTCCAAGTTCTTTCATAGCATCAGAAGCCAGTGTCAGGATCATGAATGCCGGATGGTCACCAGTTCCATCGCCAGGAACCATAACTTCATATTCCATCTTAGCGCCGTTCGGAGCTGCTGTAACTTTTCCATCTGCTACGGTATAGCCAGCTGCCTCGAAGAAGCCAAGAGCTGCCTTTTTAGCTGCTGCATATTTGTCATCTGTGCTCATGTCAGATGTATAGATATCCTGTCCATTTACATCTTTGGAGAAAGCAACTGCATAGCCTTCGTCTGTCGGCTGCGGTGCTGCCCAGGAAGTATTGGAGATTGGATAGTTGATGACATCTGCTGCGTCACCATAGTAAGAATCAATTGCAACATCACGATATACAGAGAAGATGGTTGCAAAAGCTTTTCTTAAGTTCTTGGATGCAGCGGAAGCCGGATCGCCACCAACGCTTACGTTAACAGCATTGATACCGATGTATCCGTATCCAAGGTTATCAACTGTATCTGTTGTGATGACAGGACCAGTAACATCGCCATTGCCGTTTGTATCAATAATGTTGTTTGCAGTATCTTTACTGAAGGAAGGATCTGTAACATCGATAGAACCATTGATAACACCGTTCAGTTTATCGACATCCTGTACTTCACGGAACTGCAGATATTTTGTCTTCGGTGCGCCTTCGTAGTAATTTTCGTTTGCTTCGAAGTTTACAACACCATTTTCGAATGAAATGAATTTATATTTGCCGGCACCCATTGGTGTAGTTGTCTTTGCGCGAACGCTGGAAAGATCACCTTTCGGGAAACCGAACTGATTGTTGTCATAATTGTAAAGGTCTTTGCTTCCATAATAATGCATCGGCGCAATGTTAACGCCAAGCTGATAGATCATAGTTGCATCGAAGGAAGTTGCTACCACACGAAGTGAGTTGTCGCCAGTCTTCTGGATACCGGTAATGCTTGGTGCAGACTCTCCATACTCAACCCACTCAGCAAATGCGTCATAGTCCGGCAGGAAAGCTGAAACATCACTTCCGGCATTCTCAGTATTGATCATGCCAATGATATCATCACCATAAGCTTCAACCAGAGCCTTTGCAAAGTCGTCTAATGTGCCGCCTTCAGGAACTGCAAATCCCCATGCGCCTGCTGCTGCAGATACATTACCCTCCGGAGCATATCCTGCTTCATAGCAGTAGTTTGCAATTTCCTCAGCCAGTTTCTTAGGAGCGGTTTCGACCATCTCCCAGTAAGCTTTCTGCTGCTCTTCTGTCCAGAAGGTAAAGTCTGTGTTGTCTCTGCCGGCTTTTGCGATCAGGTTGATTCTCTGGTCGATACCTGCACGATACTGTGCCATACCTTCGATCGGCTGTGAGAACAATGTAGTGGAGCCATCATAAGTCGGGTCACATACCACATACATTGAGAAGATAACATCATCAATGGTCAGCGGCTCACCGTCAGAGAATTTGATATCATCTCTCAATGTGAAGTCGTAGAAAACAGTTCCATCATCGTTCTGCGTAACTACGATGTCAGCAGGACCATGATAGGTATAATCTGTTCCGTTGTAAGGAATGGTCTCACCTTCGATTCCCTTGTAGATAACCTGTCCCATACGATCAAGATTGATCAGGGAGATCTGGGTCATGCTGGAAACGTCCTGGTCATAGGCGGTCTCTGCAAAGAATGGAGAGAATTTCTCACTAAATGGAGAATAACCGACAACCAGAGGAGTTTCACCATCTACGTTCGCGGAACCAGAACCTGAAGGTGTGTCGCTGCCCTTGCCGCATGCTGCCAATGCAAATACCATCAGCGCTGCAAGAAGGAGAGCAAGAACTTTACTAAGCTTTTTCATTTTCTTTTTTTTCCTCCTGTTTTTATGTTTCTAGTTTCTAGTGTAAACAAACATCAACTCTGTCTATAAAAACCGACAGAAATCCTTTCGCATACATAGTGTATTTTATAATTTGCCCCCTTCAAAGTCAATATCCGAGGGCTTTTTCATCATGTTTCCGACCAATGCATCTGGCGTATGATTCGCTGTACGAAGGCACCTCCAAAGCCCGCGCACAGCTGTCCAACGATAAACAAAATAGTTGAAAAAATGGTGCCGCGGAACGAACCAAGGATCAGCGTGATAATGATCCCGACCAATGCAAATGCTGCTGTAATAATGACTGCCGCCGCATAGCCTGGCAGAACTTTTACTGTGGCATCATACACATATTTCCGCAACCTTAATCCGCCGTGTGAAAGGCGCGCCACTTTCCAGACCAGCACAAACAAAGCAACGATCCCCAGACCATAAGGCAGAAGGACGATCAGGTTTCCGTCCAGTCCGCTGTGAGGAAGGAATCCCAGGATAACCAGAAGGATGATCGGAATGGCG
>JAZNHY010000095.1:0-2129 GCA_045577235.1 Lachnospiraceae bacterium | reverse complement strand
ATCGCACAGCGGTGCTCCGTTTGGTACGCAGACGATGGCGCCAAGTTCCATGAACGCCTGATTCAGTGTACCTGGTGCAATTTGTGCAGGATCATCCGAATCCGTACAGACTTCTTCCATCAGCGCGCGGAGTTTTTCCTCCACTTCCTTTTTGAAGCTGGCCTTTGCAATGTCGCTCTCATCCGCACTGACACGTGTCAGGATCCTGAGCACGTTTCCATCCACTGCCGGGACTTTTTCTCCATAGGCAATGGATGCGATGGCGCCGGCAGTATAAGAGCCTATGCCTTTCAGTTTTAACAGCTTGGCATATTCCGCAGGAATCTTCCCCTGGTGCTCTTCCATGATCTGGACTGATGCAGCATGGAGATTTCTCACGCGGCTGTAGTAGCCAAGTCCTTCCCACAGTTTTAAGTACTGATCCTCCGGACATTCAGCCAGTGCCCTGACCGTTGGCAGTGCTTTTAAGAAACGCTCATAGTACGGCTTTACTGCCTCCACCCGGGTCTGCTGCAGCATGATCTCCGAGATCCAAGTATGATAAGCAGAAGGTTTCCTCCTCCATGGAAGATCCCTTGCATTCTCTGCAAACCACGCCTTCAGCGGCGCTACCAATGGGTAAAGATCAAATTCCTGCAACATAGGGGAATTATAGCATTATTCAGAGAAGAAGACAAAAAGAGCCAATTCTGCGCTTACAGCAGTCCCAGATATTTATCTGCCTGATACAATGCTGCAACGGTGTTGTGGCCCATGACACGGTCCTTGGAGACCAGCGTGGTCACCAGCGCGTCAGAATAGCGGTAAAACAGGCTGTCATGCCCGACGCAAAGCCCCAGCAGAACATTCAGGTCTGTCTTTTTATCATTCAGATATTTTGCCTGCAATATTGGATTGCACATGTTAATGCCGGTATTATGGCAGGCTTCTGAGATACCGATCTGTGCTTTCTTCTGCTCGCCGCACTTGCAGCCAATACCAATTACCTCGAACCCGTTTTTCCGGAACACGCGGGCAGCAATATTAGCTTCCTGCAAAAGTCCTACGCAGTGAGCCAGGCCGATCCGTTTAGCACCGATCTTTTTGGCAAACTCCATCGTCTCTTCCAGGCGGGTCATTTTGCAGTAGTTTTCGGATTCTGTTTCGGCAGCTGCAATTGCCACTTTCCGGATCTCCGGATCCTCATATTCCTTCATGGCATCTGCCAGTACGGTTTCCGATAAAACCAGACTCGGGCAGAATTCCGGATAGTTTCCCTGTAATGTATGACATGCTTTGACACGGCAGTCCGAACAGCCAAGTTGTATATTCTCGTTCATCTGATTTCCTTCCTTTTATCCAATCAGCAAACTGCGGATCTGGTCGTTCTCCGGATCTGCGATGGCCGGAATGCCCAGATAAGCAGCATTTGATGCGATCGTATGGAACGCTTCTGCATCATTTGCCAAAACAGTGATATCCAGCAGGATCAGTCCACACCCATTTGCCACAAGTTCTTTCATTTCAACGTCTCCGCTGCCTTCGTAAACATTGGCTGCAGGGATAGTAATCACGATGGCTTCCTTTTCAATCCCGGCAGGGAGCATCTCTTCTGCTCCGGATGGCACCAGCAGGTATTTCACGATTGGTTTCCGATACAGTTTTTCCTGCGCATCTTCCACACTGGTTGCACGGGTAGTAACACCGATATCTGCCTCATTGATATCCTTGTCCATCATCCGCTCTTCCAGCAGGTAAATGCCGTACTCATAGGTAAAGAGTGTGCACCGGTCTGTCTCAATCGATGCTGCCGGCGATGCTTCCGGTACGCCAGGGATCAGCGGAGCAATTTCATCCATCTGCGCTTTGATCAATGCATATGGATCTTTGCCTGCATCTGCAGTCCCTGCCGAATAAACAAAGATCTTATATTCAATCTCATGTGCCTCCGACATCTTGGTCGTCTCAGCATAAATAGTAAAGTTCTCATTCAGCAAAACAGGGATCTCTGCGTAAGATGTTTCTCCATCATGCTCACAGTTATATTGATTCTCTCCAACACGAATATAGGTATAGGCGTCGCTGTCAAATACGATCGTCGCATAAGCGGCATCATTGCGCCAGACAATGTTTTTGCAGGAGATGCCAAC
>JAZNHY010000094.1:0-2729 GCA_045577235.1 Lachnospiraceae bacterium | reverse complement strand
TTGTCTTCCTAAGACCGCTTGGCCTCCGACTTCTCACCTTGGAACAGACACCTGTCATGGAACAGGTTTTTTCAATTTAGGAGGAGAAGAAAGAAATGGAAAAACAGAAAGAATTCGACAGAACATCAGACGCATGCCTGGACTGTATTCACATGCTTGCCGTAATCGACGGCGCGAACTGGATGATTACAGATGTTGCCCACAAATACGCTGACTTTCTTACAGAAGATGATAAGAAGAAACTTGATGAGGTAAAAAGAGACCTTAAAGAGTGCACGCACAAAACAAACTCTGCATTGGAAGGGATCTTTTCAAAACTGAGTACGTTTATCCAACCGGCGGCTTCTAAGCCAAAATACGAATCATTTATCATCCCACGGGAACTAATCGATTATGAGAATGACAAGAAGATTCTGCTTCATATTCCGGATGAGATGGAATACGGCGGATACAGTACATGGTTTTCAAAGAAGTTTGTGACGGATGATCCTTCCGGTGAAATGCTTCAGGTCCGGATGTATCCGGACTGGGAGATCTCCATGTATCGGTATGAGAAAGAGGAGAACGGTAAGTATCACGCAGTTGAGATGAAGAAAGTCGCTGCTGAAAATCTTTTCCAGATGTTTTCTGCTTTGGAAGATGTAAATCAGAAGGATGACCTTGCGGTATCTCTGTAAAGATGGATCAGATATCTTTGGGGCAAATTGCCCCAAAAAAAGAAGGGAGAAGAAATGAATAAACTATTGCTGGGATTGAAGAAAAAGATCGGCGGCACTCACATCTGGTATGATCCGGCCTTCAATGAAGGAGAAGCAATGGCACTTTTCAAGCAGTGGGCAGAACCGATCAACAGGTTCATTCTGTGGACAGTTCCGTTTATTGCGTTAGGTGCCCTCGGCTATACATGGATCAAGTGGTCTGCTAAAGATGAAGACGAGAAGGAACAGAGGCCGTTTATGAAATCGGCCAAGAAGATCATATTTACAGCTATCTTTGTTGAACTGGGAAGTGCGATCTTCCGGATCTTCGGTCTGAACACATGACGGAAACAAGCATTCTGCAGGATGGTATTCGCGCAGTCTTATGGCTGTTCTGCCAGTTTGCCATGTGGCTGATGGATCTCTGCTATGGGATTATCAATGATCTGGCGACTCTGAACCTGGGTGATTTCCAGTTCATCTGGTCCTGGTTCAGGGGAGTCAGCGCATTGTTGTATTTCTTCATCCTGATACGGATGTTCATTTATTTTGTAAAAGCTACGATGGAGGAGGATACGCTGCAGAAGATCGAACCGCTGGATTTCCTGCAGCGTATTCTGTATATCTCGGTCATTCTGGTGATGCTTCCGACAATGCTGAACGGGTTTGCCGGACTGTCCGCAAATGCGGTCGGATCTATTAGCTCACTGGCAGGGGTCAATGAAGCGGATACCGTACCGTCCCATATAGTTGCGGCCGCCGGATACAACGGAGATATCAGTACCTTTGACTATGAAACAATCGAGATCAACAAGAAGGAGGACGGACATTATATCCAGTTCTCCAGCAACTCGGATATCGTCTTCCTGACATTTACTTCAATCATAGCCTGCCTGGTGTTTGTATTTATCGGCATTCAGATCGCACAGAGGATGATCGGCCTGCTTCTGAAGATCGTCATCGCCCCGTTTGCTTTATCCGGCCTGATCAATCCGGAAGACAATACCTTCTCCATCTGGAGAAGATTAGTGGAGGCAGATTTCCTGACGAATTTCTTCCAGATCGTGCTGGTGATGATCGTTATGATCAGTGCTTCACTGGTGCCAGTCGGTGCGATTGCCAAGTGCATCTTCTTTATTGGTGCATTGCTTGCGGTGATGAATGCACCGGCAGGTGTGGCACAGTTGCTTGGCGGTGATGTCGGAGTCGGAACGGCGTTCCAGCAGATGCAGTCACTGATGATGCTGTCACAGGGTGCTTCCATGGCTGGACAGGCATTACAGACTGCCGGTGCAGCAGGCATGTATCTTGGTGGCAGATCGTTGGGAGGACGTTCGCTTCTTTCCGGAGGAGCGGGTTCATCAGGAACAAATCCCTCGCCGGAAGGCGGTTCTGGATCAGCTCCTCAAGGGGGCACTGCTGCATCAATGCCTTCTGTACGTCCTGTTACAGTTGGAGGCACAATGCCAGCTGGATCCGGCGGCGTAAATTCCGGTGACCGGATGACACGGGAAAAGTGGGAAAATCCTATGACCGGCGCAGAGCACATGACAGTCGCAAGATATGCGGCGGACAGAATGGACGAAAGCAATATTGGTCAGATCATGAATAAAGGCATTTCAGGCCTGTACAGAAGATCGGCAGAAACCCTTTCAAGACCAATTGTAAAAAGAACTCCGGGAGGAGGAACTGTTCAAAGAAGGAATGCGTTTATGAAAGGAAGATCCGTAGTATACGGTGCACGGGAAGTCGGCAGGGCAGTTTCAAAAGATATGAGAGGATCCAAACCGCAGAGGAGTCATACGAACAATGCAGTTTAACAGTCCGAAGAATTTCAAGAAGGGCCGGCTGATTGCCAACCGATATCGTCCTATCGATCTCTTGATTGCCGGCATCGCGATTGCTATGACACTTTCTTCAGAGATGATTTATCTTCTTCTGATGAACGGCAAGCATATTGCTGTTCTGGCGATGCTTTGCATACCGGCACTGATCGGTGTATGCCTTCTGATTCCGTTTGAGATCTATCAC
>JAZNHY010000093.1:0-4272 GCA_045577235.1 Lachnospiraceae bacterium | reverse complement strand
CAGCAACTCCTTGGCTCACAGAACGACATGGCTACGATCCGACTTCCTAAGTGAGATCGTCGGCTCATGAAGATCCAGCCTCGCCATTGTCTCCAGTACCATATACGAAACAGGATTCACTGCATCCTCGCCTGTAGCAGGATCCATGCCTCCGATGGTAGTGTGCTGATAAGATGCCCCGATACCTGTGGTCTGAGCTGTCTTTCCAAAACCGCCAAAATAGAATGTATTGATCTTCAGGAAGAAACCATCTACATACTCCTGTGCTTCTTCCATGGTGATGCGTCCGGCATCCAGATCTGCCTTCAGATAAGGCCAGGTATACTGGTCAAAACGGCCTATGCTGGTAACACCCGGGTCATTTTCCGATTTCAGAAAAACGTTATATAACATGGCCATCTGGCAGGCCTCCCAGAAAGTACGCGGAGTCTTTGTTGCGATCCAGTCCAAGCTCTCGGCACGGTTCTCATATTCCGCTTTTTTAGCAGGGTCCGTTGTCTTTGCCGCCAGGTCCCGTGAAAGGTCAGCATAGCGCCGGGTCAGCGTGATGGCACCGTCGCACGCCACAGTGGCTGCTTTGTAGAACATATACTTGCCGATGTCATCACCCATGATGTTGCCTTCGTGCGCATCCACCCAGTCCTGGGCCTGTTTGCGGATCTTTCCATAGCCGTCACGGAGAATATTCTGAAAACCAGGAGTCAGATGTCCCGGCGGAAGATAGATCGGCCAGCCGCCAATCTTGCCGGACGGATTCGCCTGCAGACAGAAAAAGTCCTGCACGCCGTCAGGGAGCCAGTCCGGAGCTTCAACACCACCCAGGATCTGTGCCCTTTCCTTAACGATCTCGCGCAGTTCTTTCACGTCTTCTGGAGCGATAGCTATCAGCTGCTTGGAATAAAATGGATCATCCAGCGGTGCGTGATGCATGCCATCCTCCATGATCGGCCAGGTGTTTTCAATATCAGCGCTAAGCCACGTATTGCTGCGTGCTCCGCCCCAGCCCTTGTTGCCAAGACCTCCAAAGAAGTATTCGTCCTCCTGAAGGTTCAGCGGCATTCTCTCCAGAACATAAAGCGAGATATAAGGTTTTTGCAGCATCGGCGGATACTTTCTGTACTTTTTCAGCGCCTCCAGCTGCAGCCTGTCTTTGGCAGCATCGCCAACAATAAGTCTGTCACGGACGGCGTCACGAAGCCTTGCGACACGTTCGGTAATTGGTTTGAATGTATACATAGTTCACATCAGCATTTGCAGCCTACATCAGTAGCGCTGAAATCAAAGTTGCGGAACAGTTGGATCATCTCTTCTTTGCCCATCTGTGCATCAGAGTTATTTGCCTTCCATGCTTCAAGCTCCTCACACAGATCTTGCAGTCTAGCTGGGCAGTCCAGATCACGGACATGAGCATCTTCCACGACTTCGAAACGGAACGGGGTGTAAGGCGGAACGACGACGGTGTTATCTGCTTCAGCATCAAATTCACAGGTCTCTGTAGCAGAGGTCTTCACACTGCAGTGGATCTTGCCGCCCATTACCCAGAACATCCTGTACTCCGGTACAAAGTTATCCCAGTCACAGAAGAAACCTTTCTTCATGTACAGATCCCAAACCTCTTTTTCACCCATGGTTTCATATTTTGCGATCTTCAGAAGAAGCTTGATGCAGCCAAAGTCGTGCTCACGGATTCCAACTCCGTCTTTGCGCAACTGGGAGACCTTCTCAGGTTCTACGATATTCTCAGCAGGGAATGTACGTGCTCCGGCATTCCCGTTCCAAGGACCGAACATTTTCTGAAATTCTTCACTCTCATATACACCAGGGAAATTCTTGGTCAGACGCTGTCTGTTCTCCGTAATGCCCTTGAACTGATTGATGCCCATGAACATAATGTTCAGACGGCTGTTTGGTTCAATAGGGGTGAAGCTGTGTCCCATCCATGGCTGGATATGCAGCAGATCACCTGGTTCCATGTAGAAACCGTCGCCCATACAGTAGCAAAGGAACTTGCCCTGGCTGATCATAAAGGTCTCGGTGCCGAAAGAATGCTCATGATATCCAACCGGCTTTGCCTCTCCGTTGTCAAACTGCATGCAGTCGAACTCGTCTTTCATTGCTCCAAGCACCGGCCAGTTGAACTGGCGGTAATAGATGCCGCTCGTTGCATTATACGTGAAATAGTTACAATCCTCTTCAATATTCATTCGGATCAGATACGGATTTTCTCTCATATTTACCCCTCCTGTTTTACGGACAGATGATCCTGTCCGGTTAATATACCAATTACAGTTTAATGCCTTAAGAATTGATTGACAAGATTATATAAGGTGTCATCGGCATAAATTCAGTTTTTTGTTATGCAATGATGTGCTATAATTTGCGCGATGCACAAATATTAGCACGGACAGGATTCCGTTAACGTACAATACATCTTAATTAAGGAGTCTACTGATGGCAGAACAGGCAGAAACTATTTTATTCGATCAAATCGAACAGCAAATGAAAAGACGAAACCGTGCGCGTAAAACGCTGAATATAGTTATCTGTCTGATCATTGCCCTGCTGGGAATTACGGCAACAATCTACAAGGTCCGGTACGAAGGCGGGTTCATTACCTGCTTCCGCGAAATGACGGTTTGTGCAACTGTATTGACAACATTGACAAGCATAGCTATGATCCCGCTAAACCTTTTTGAGCTCAAGATAGGCAGCGAGATAAGTTCTCGCGTGCTTTTTTTCTTCCGGCTCTCCTCTGCTGTAACAGAGTTCATCGTGCTGATGGTCACCTTGATTGGGTTCCTGCCTTTCTTTAGTGATCATCCGGTAATCGCAAGATACGATATGCTCAACATGCATGTGCTTATTCCCCTGTTGATGATTGGAACTTTTATTTTTAATGACAGCGCCATCGGAAAGATTCCCAAGTGGAAACTGATATACGGTCTGATCATTATTACTATTTACGCCATACTTATTCTCACGCTGATCCTTACAAATGTAGTTCCTGATAGCAAAATACCTTATTCTTTCCTCGATATACGGAATCAGCCTTTTTGGCTTCCACTGCTTGCTTTTGTCGTGATTTATGGAGTCGGATATCTGTTGTCTTTGGCATTTTATTCATTGAACAGGAAACTATCCTGGTGCTGGTACAAGGATATTGCTTCGAAATGAGGCATTCTGATATATTTAAGACGTGGAGATCAACATGAAATTTGATTATAAAAACAGCGGGACTATCAAACTGTTTGTGCAGCATTACAAAGGCCATCTGGGACTCTTTTCGCTGGACATGGCCTGTGCGCTGGCAGTCAGCGCCATCGATCTGCTCTTTCCTTATTTTTCAAAAAGAAGTATGGAGCTGTTCCTGCCGAACTATCTGTTCAAGACATTCTTTACGGTAATGGCAATCTTTGTTGCTGCCTATCTTTTAAAAGCAGTCCTCTACTACATTATTACTTATTGGGGACATCGGATGGGAACCTTTATTGAGGCAGATTTACGTGATGAGCTGTTTGGCCACATTGAAAAACTGAGTTTCTCTTTCTTCGACAAGAACCGGACCGGACAACTGATGAGCCGCGTTACGAACGATCTTTTTGAGATCACAGAGCTCTCGCACCACGGTCCGGAGGATCTGTTTATTTCCTGTGTGACGATTATAGGCGCATTCTGCATTCTCTGCACAATAGAATGGCGGCTCGCGTTGATCGTCTTTGCTGTCATTCCGTGCTTTGTTGTCTTCTCTGTGATTTTACGAAGGAAGATGGCAGAAAAAAGCACACAGGTCAAGGTTCGCACTTCCGAGATCAATGCATCTATCGAATCCGGTTTCTCCGGCATCCGCACAGCAAAAGCTTTTGCGAACGAAGATATCGAGATGGATAAATTCCGCGATTCCAACAAAAAATACCTGGGCGCCAAAAAAGATTACTATAAAATCATGGGGATCTTTGGGGCAGGCATGGAATTTGCCTTGTCCCTGCTTTCCGTCCTGGTAATTGCAGCCGGCGGATATTTTATCATGAAAGATTCCATGAACTATATCGAGCTGGTAACGTTCAGTCTGTATGTCTCCACGTTCATTTCACCGGTCAGAAAGCTTGTCGCTTTCATTGAGCAGTATATGGCCGGAATGGCAGGCTTCAAACGTTTTCTGGAACTGATGAGAACAGACCCGGAAATCGATGATAAGCCGGATGCAAAAAATCTGACAGATGTAAAAGGGAACATCTCCATCAAAAACGAAGTCGGATCGTAGCCATGTCGTTC
>JAZNHY010000092.1:0-5311 GCA_045577235.1 Lachnospiraceae bacterium | reverse complement strand
CCGGCAGGAGATAATCCGCAGATATCTGATCGCGGAATGCTCATACAGAAAAGGCATGATAGACAAGTCTGTCCTCGAAAGATGCAAGCTTCTGATGGAAGAAGTCGGAGCTTCCAGATATGACAGAAAAGTCGTTGCTGCAGCGGAAGAATATGCCGAGATCAAAAGGGCGCAGAATCCTCAGAGATATGAGAACGTCGTAGTATCCGCCATGCAGCTCCCTGACGGCACGATCGTGACCGGACGTTCATCGCGCAGGATGGTAGCGACAGCTGCAATGGTGCTCAACGCGATCAAGAAACTCGCGGGCATACAGGACGACATGCTTATCATATCCCCGCCGATCTTCGAGAGCATGTCAAACACAAAGTCAAGCATACTGCACGACAAGACGAGCCTCAACCTCGAAGAGGTCATCATGGCCCTTACGCTGACCAAACTTATCAACCCGTTCGCCGACCTCGCGCTCAAAGAGATCCCTAATTTGAGCGGCTGCGTCGCTCACTGCACCGCCATCCTTTCCGACAAGGACGAGCAGGCGGTAAAGGCGCTCGGCATCGACATAACCTCGAATCCGGAGTTTTCAAATAACAATCTGTACTCAAAGTGATATAATTATATTGCGCAGAGGATCTGCAGAAAGCTGCAGGCGGAAGGAGGAGAAATGAAGATCGACAGCAAAAGAATAATGGAAAAAGCCGCCGGAGCATCGACCGGCCTCGCAGTCGCAGTCGCATTCCTCAACGTAGCACTGGTAGTGGTCAAACTCGTACAGACAGTTACAGAGGAAGCACCGAAACTTGATCATAAGGAATAAAAACAGATTGAATTATCATCTGCGCTCTGTTATATTTACAGAGCGCGACACGCTGATGTAAGGTTCCCTCCGGAACATACGGCGTTGCCGTAGAGTCGGGAACCTTGATCTTCGTCGGCTTCGCTCCTCCGATAGATGCTTAATGGCAGAGCATGTCATTCGTAACGAAGCTGCAAGATCACGCTGATATAGCTTAATGGCAGAGCACAGCATTCGTAACGCTGAGGTTGTGGGTTCGACTCCCACTATCAGCTCCAAGAATTGGTCTCCGAAAACGGAGACCTTTTTTCTTGAAGCCGTTGATTTCACTGGGGTTGACGCGTTCGATAATTACACGTGGAGTCGCGTGGTTGTATCCATATTTCTGGATACACTTGGATACACTTTGAATACACTGGGTGTTTTCGGGGTGTTAACTGGTCAAAGCGTATGTGATCTGAGCAAGTTTTTCATCATCCTCGCTCCTGTCATAACAGTAATTATTCAGAGTAGTCCTCTCATCAACATGCCCGGCAAGCTGTCTGGCTGTATTGATGCTGACACCATTGCTTATAAGAGCAGAGGTGAAAGTCTTTCGCTCCTTGTAGGCTTATCTGATGGGGCAAAAAAAAGAAACATTGACTTTAAAGAAGTGTCATTGAGATCAAGCAGGAATAAAAAAGGTGTACCGAATGATAACAGTGATATAGGCGGAAAAGTGGGAGCAAAACTCAATGCGCTCATAAGCAATGACTTAGCAAAGTTAAAAAGAATAGACGATACTACAGAAGAATATGAAAAAGCTTTTCACAGTATTTGTCATGAATTTAGGAATATCGTTGAGAAAAGCATAGAAGAAGTATTGCTTGGTGGTGTGGTACAAAGATTCCGGAGGGATGTTCAGACACAGAATCGTTTATATGCGCTTTCAAAAATAACAAAAAAAGACTGTGATATGTTTGATCAGTTTATGACAAAATATTCGTATTATGATCATTCTATGTCCGATGAGACGCCCTTAATTGAGATAACTATTGATGAGTTAGAATCAGATCTCACAGCACTAAAACAATGGATAAAAGAGCATAGTAAGTAGTGAATGTGATATCTTTGCATTTCAACGAGTATAGCTAACTTGATTATAGTTCGAACCACATGACTTCATAATAATGATTGGGGGATATCCCATTATTATTGTTATGGATGCCCTGAGCGTCACAAAACCAGTCAGAAGAATCAGCGCTTATAACAGCTTGTGGATACACTTTTGGATACACCGCGTGAGGGACGTCTCTCCTTCCTTGAAATTTCAACGGTTTCAGAATTGCGTATTTGTTCGACTCCCCCCCATCAGCTCCAAGCAAAGGACCGGCATTGCCCGGCCCTTTTTTGCATTCATACATTGGTACTTTCTGAGAAATATTCCAAAAACTGATCCCGGATAAGATTTATATCGCCCTCCCGTGATTCACTGAGATCTTTGTGCTTGATCATATAAGTGATTCGTTCGGGAGGTTTTCTTTTGTCCGCGATCTCACTGATCGTAACATTCTGTTTCTGCTTAAGGTGTCTGGCGACAGAAAGAGGTGCTATAGTCCATTTGCCGGGCTCTTCAAGGAAAAAGGATAAAAGTTGAAAGACATCCACTTCTAAAGGGTTCCTTTTTCCTTTGCTTATCATCTGGTCGTGCCATATCTGATAATTACTTTCCCAATAGAAACAGATCTCATTTGACGGGTCGAGTTCACTAAGATAAATACGGTCACCGGAAACAGCACCGCCGGATTCCTGTACCAGAACCATCCGTTCTCTGAGCACAGGTTCCACAATAATGTTCTTAAATTTAAGAAGATGGAAAACGAAACCCAGATCAATGGCATGCTGTTCAAGAAGATCATAAATGTTATGGGAATAGTGGGTGGATAGTTTTAGTTTCAAATTGATTTTCGGATCATTCAGGACGCGGCGATAAAAAGAAAGCATGACGGTGCTGTTAAGTGTATCCGGGCATCCGATACGAAGATAGACCTCATCTTCCTGATTGCGCAAAGCGGAGGTCTCGGCCATCAGGGCCAGCCAACGTTCAGCGATTGCGACAAATTCTTCGCCTTTCTGTGTAAGTTCGATGCGTCGCTGCCCTTTTCCCCGCACCAGCAGAGATATTCCAAGTTCTTCCTCCAGATCTTTCAGGCGGTGGCTGACAGTAGGCTGAGAGACATAAAGTGTTTCTGCTGCTTTTGTCAGGCTGCCGGTTTTGTTCAGTGTCAGAAATGTTTCAATGTCATCTTGTTTCATGTTCGGCGCTCCATTTCGGAATCAATTTATATGAGGATAGTTATCATATTCAGATAATATCATATTATTAAAATATAAGAAATGATTATAAATTATAGAAATATTATTCATTTTACTTAATGTTATTCGTGTGATATCAATAATACAGAAGAAAAAGCCTATTAGAAGAAAAGAGGAGTTCCTGACATGTTCGATGTTATCAAGCATTATGAGAAAGTATCGCCGGAATTGGTAGCGAAGTTTGCCGAGTTTGAAGAGAGTGCTTCTATCCATGAGTGCATGGGAAGAAAAAACGCTTTTGGCGGCAAGGTTCATCCTGTATGGCCGGGATCAAGGATATGCGGAGTTGCTTTTACCGCTGAAGTCCGTCCCGGAGATAATGTTATCCTCCATAAAGCCATATCAATGCTTAAACCGGGCGATGTACTGATGGTTGCATATTCAGGAGATACAAGGACCGGGGGAATGTGGGGAGGTATGATGAGTGCTTCAGCTAAGATGCAGGGCTGCGCGGGACTCATTACGGATGGTTCTGTTCGCGATACCATGCTAATGAAAGAACTGGATTTCCCGGTCTTCTCAGCAGGGATCAATGTAGTAGGAACTACAAAAGCTTTTCCGGGAACTATCAATCATCCGATCGTGATGTGCGGAGTGACGATCCATCCCGGCGATCTGGTATTTGCAGACAACGATGATGTTGTGATCGTACCTAGAGAGATAGCGCAGGAGGTCTATGATAAGACTCTGGCAAGAGAAGAGAAAGAGGCAAAGCTCCTGCAGCGCATACTCAACCGCGAAGGAACAACATATGATCTGAGTGGTTTCAACAAGATCGTAGAAAAGCTGGAACTGACAGAGGAACCTGATTGATCGGTAAGGAGCATACAGTATGGAAGATATAAAGATCCTCATTTCGGGAGACAAAGCGATTTCCGTTCAGATGGGCTCCGAAATCAGTCTGGAAGTAAACCGTAGGGTTTTGATGCTTCAGGCAGAACTTGAGAAGAACCCGATTGAAGGAGTGACAGAGACGCTTCCGACATATGCCAGTCTGATGGTTCATTACAGACCGGAAATCATAAGATTCAAAGACCTGTCGGAAGAAATCATGAAAAGAGCTCAGACTATGCAGTACATTGCCGCGGGGAAAAAGAGGATAGTAGAAGTACCTATCTGCTACGGCGGTGAGTATGGTCCTGACCTCGAGTACTGTGCTGAACTGGAGCATACCACGCCGGAAGAGATCATCCGCAAGCATTCACAGCATGATTATTACGTATATATGCTTGGATTCGCACCGGGTCATCCATATGCGGCAAGGTTTGAAGAACCATTCAGCTTTAAACGAAGAGAAACCGCGAGAGTCATGATACCTGCAAGGTCAGTAGTAGTTCAGCAGAATCTTTCAGATCTTATCCCGTTCGATCAGCCTTGCGGCTGGAACATAATCGGACAGACACCATGTGAGATATGTGATTATTCCCGCAAAGATCCGTTCCTTGTACATGCAGGTGAATGGACAAGATACCGCCCGGTATCACCGGAAGAATTCCGGAAGATACGTAAACAGGTCGAGGCGGGAAAATGGAAGCCAAGGATCATTGAATAAAGGAGGACACGATGGGAATACAAGTAATTGACCCGGGGATCCTTACTACAGTTCAGGATGGCGGCAGGATCGGATATCAGCAGTATGGGGTAACTCCTTCCGGTCCAATGGATGAAAGAGCATTTGCTCTTGCCAATCTGCTGACAGGCAATCAAGCCGGTACAGAAGAACTGGAAATGACATTTGCCGGGGGAAGATATAAATTCGATACCGATGCAGTTATTGCGCTGACCGGTGCGGATATGAAGCCCCAGATAAACGGGAAACCGGTACCCATGTATCAGGCGGTAAGCGTTCACGCTGGTGATGAACTGGCTCTGGGCTTCGCTGAAGTGGGATGCCGTACATATCTTTCAGTATCAGGAGGCATGGATATCCCTCTCGTGATGGGATCCAAGGCGACTCTGACAAGCAAGCATCTCGGAGGAATAGACGGAAGAAAGCTGCAAAAGGGAGATGAGATCACTTTCACGGCAACGGTAAGTGAAATACCGCTTCAGGAAAAAAGAGTGCTGCCCCAGCCAGTGTATCCTGCAGAAACGATAAATGTACGTGTGGTTGCAGGTCCTCAGGACGACGGATTCTCAAGAAAAGAGTTCAGAAAGTTT
>JAZNHY010000091.1:0-2019 GCA_045577235.1 Lachnospiraceae bacterium | reverse complement strand
AAGCTGGCAAAAGAAGGCGCTACAAAAGAAAATATACTGGCTGGAAAACAGCTGGGTTATACAGATTCTGCCATTCGGAAAATCAGCGGAGATCATTTCACTGGCATCTGTGATATCAAATATACAAAGGAAGGTGAACCGGAAACGGAAAGTTATTCCTTCGGCTATAAAATTGTGAAGACTTGCTCGGCTGTATTTGGCACGGATCATCCGTACTTCTATTCCTATGTGAGTGCCGACGGAAAAGAAGATGAAAACTGTGAGGCACGCAGTTTTGCACGCAGCGGCAAGGACGTCATTGTTGTTTTAGGCTCCGGCCCGATTCGGATCGGACAAGGCATCGAGTTCGACTATAGTTCGGTTCACTGTGTCTGGACTCTGCAGGAACTGGGTTATGATGTCGTGATCATAAATAATAACCCGGAGACGGTATCGACGGACTATGATACGGCAAACCGTCTGTATTTTGAACCGCTGACACCGGAAGACGTCATGAATATTATTCATGTGGAGAAACCGGTTGGTGTAGTCGTAGCTTTTGGCGGACAGACTGCCATCAAGCTGACGCAGTTTTTGGATAGTCAGGGCGTGCAGATCCTGGGAACATCGGCAGAGAGCATTGATATAGCAGAAGACCGCGCCCGGTTTGACGCACTTTTGGAGACCTTCGGCATTTCCCGCCCGAAAGGCATGGGAGTCAATACACTGGAAGAAGCACTGCAGGCAGGCGAAACTCTCGGGTATCCGGTCCTTCTGCGTCCTTCCTATGTGATCGGCGGACAGAACATGACCATCTCCCGCGGACCGCAGCAGACAGAAAGTTATATGAAGAAGATCTTATCCGGAGGCATTGACAATCCGGTGCTGATCGATAAATATATGCCGGGCATTGAACTGGAAGTAGATGTCATTTCTGACGGCGAGGACGTTCTGATCCCAGGTATTATGGAACATATTGAACGTGCGGGCGTGCACAGCGGCGATTCCATTGCCGTTTATCCGCCGTATAATCTGACCGCCCAGTTCCAGCAGAAGATCTGCGATATCTCCGAAAAGCTGGCGCTGGCGCTTAAGACAAGAGGCCTGGTCAATATTCAGTATTTGATCTTTGACGGTGAGCTGTATGTGATCGAAGTCAACCCCAGGGCATCGAGAACCGTCCCTTATATCAGTAAGGTGACAGATGTGCCAATGGTAGACCTGGCTGCAAAAGTCATGCTCGGTGCAAAACTGAAAGATTTAGGTTACGGAACGAAACTGGTCAAAGTTCCGCCTTACTTCGCAGTGAAGGTACCGGTCTTCTCCTTTGAAAAGCTGAACGATGCGAACTCTATTCTGGGTCCGGAAATGAAATCCACCGGAGAAGTGCTGGGCATCGGAAAGACCAAGGCAGAAGCGCTCTTTAAGGGCTTGAATGCAGCAGGCCTTGCGGTTCCGGCAATCTACAGCAACAAACGGATCGGCGTTCTTCTGAGTGTGGAAGAGCACGATTATGAAGAAATACATTCCTTTGCAAGAAGATTCTACGATCTGGGCATGGATATCTATGCAACCAGCGGAACGGCTGCTTCCATCCATACGACCGGCATACCGGTGCATTCCGTTGCCAATGCAACAGAAAGCAATGAGATCACGGACTTGATGGAAGAAGGGAAAATACAGTATATTGTTTATACCGGAGCTGTGAAGGACGCGACAATCGGAGATTACACTGTGCTGCACCGGAAAGCAATGCAGCTGGGTATCCCGTGTCTGACCGCACTGGATACAGTAACGGCTTTGGCAGATATCATGATGAGTCGGTTCACACCTGCCAACGTGGAACTGGTGGATATCAACCATATGCAGAAGGCGCCGGAATAAAGAATAACGGAGATAGATATGGCAAAGATGTGGGCTGGAAGGACCAGCGGAGAAACAGATAAATTAGCAGATGATTTTAATTCCTCCATCCGGTTTGATTCCCGGATGTATCAGCAGGATATCAAAGGGAGCATGGCGCATGCAGCCATGCTTTCT
>JAZNHY010000090.1:0-6947 GCA_045577235.1 Lachnospiraceae bacterium | reverse complement strand
AACAAAACTAGGAATGCAAAAAAAATCAGCAAGAGTTCTAACTGGTGCAGGTATTGCGCTGATCCTCTCTCTGACGATCTTTTTTGCGGGCTTTTTCCGCACGGAGACCAGAGCTATTGATAAATATGGAAGATGTCTGGGAGTGGATGTTTCTTCATATAATCGAACCATTGACTGGAATCAAGCAAAGGCTTCAGGTATCGATTTTGCTATCATACGTATAGGCTTCGGTGATGATGATACTAATCAAGATGATCCTTATGCAATTGCAAATATTAATGGATGTGAAGCAGCAGGAGTACCTTATGGCATCTATATATATTCTTATGCAATGTCAGAAAGAGAAGTTGACAGCGAAATTAGCCATGTCCTCCGAATGATTCAAGGTCACAATCCGCCTCTTGGCATTTGGTTCGATATGGAGGATGCAGACAATTATAAAACAAAACACAATTACAACCCATATACACACGGAACAGAACTGACTAATTATTGTATCCGTTTCGTTACGGCAATTCAGAATGCAGGGTATAAAGCTGGTGTGTATGCAAATCGAGATTATTTTGTTAACGTACTCGATTATTATCGTATTCATTCTACATGTATGATTTGGTTGGCACATTGGGGAATAAGTGCGCCTTCCATGGGTTGTGATATATGGCAGTATACATCTAGTGGAACCGTGAATGGAATTCCAAGTACAGTGGAAGGTGTGGATATGAACTTGATTTATCCAGACAGTGCTTTGTATGACATTGTTGTCCCACCATCTAACGAGCCAGTTGATGATTTTACTCCAGCTGATCCTTTGGTTCGTGAAGACGGAACGGTGGTCTGTCGTGGAGATATAAATGGGGATAATACTATCAACATTAGTGATTTAGCTTTGATTAAAAAGCACCTCTTGAAGAAAGCAGAACTACTAGGGGATGATTATATACTGGGAGATGTGAATAATGATGGAACAATAAACATTAGTGATTTAGCACTGATTAAAAAGCATATTTTGAAAAAAATAGACTTATTTGCTGTAAGTGAACTGGAACAACCAATCATACAACTCTCAACTTCAGAAACGGAGACATCAAGTGGAGAATAAAATTGGAGATAGATAAATGAAGAAAAAATTAGTTTCACTAATACTTGCAATATTGGTCCTTCTTGGAATTGGAACAATGATTCCTATTAAAACATATGCAGCAGATGTACCGATCACTCCTAGCAGTTATCAGGTCTATGTAGGAGATTCCGTGACAGTTGCAGTTACCATTTATGGAAACGACATTTATTCTTATGAAGGGTATATAGGCTGTGATGATCTCTTCTCTGGAGCAGGAGAATATTTCATGGATGATGCTAATGGAGAAGGAAGTATAACACTCTATTATACGTTTTCTGCAGTTCGAGAAGGTGTCGGCTCTATCTACGTGTCAGGCTGTGGGGTTTCTGACGGAGGTCCAATTGATTACGCGGCAGATAATGCATGCACTATTACTGTCCTTGGCTATGACAATGGCAGCGGTGGAACTGGCGGTGGCGCTGGAGGCTGGGATTATAACGATAACTATTCCTATGACTGGGGAACTATCAATGGTACCGAAATCGGAGAAGGTTCCGGAAATACAAATCTGGCGTCTTTAGAAGTTGAAGGGTACACCCTGACGGACGAAGGAAATGGCATCTTTTCAGTAGTTGTGAGCGGAAGCGTTGATAAAATTACCATTAAGGCAACGCCTGAGGATCCAGCTGCTTTTGTGGAAGGTGATGGCGAGAAGACGTTGACTGAAGGCGATAACTTTTTTGAAATCGTCGTCCATGCAGAAAATGGTTTGGCTCAGGGTTATGCCATAAAAGTGACAAGGCGAGGGGAAAAGATTGCGCTTATAGACCTCGAAAAAGAGCTTAAGGAGACTAAAGCAGAGCAAGTCATTGTTTCCTTAAAAGATGGAGACAAACTGACCAAAGAAATGATCGCTGCCATTACCAAATGGGGCAAAACAGTTAAACTGAACCGCTATGATGCAGACGGAAAACTTCTTTATGGATGGACCATGAGCGGAAAAGACATGGCAGAACTGAAGAGTTTCCAGACGTTTGATCCAACGGTTACCTTTGAAAGTAAAAATGCAGACAAGATCGATGCATTATCAAACTATGCATCCGGAAAAGTTCTGAATTTCGCATACAGCGGAGAACTTCCTAAAAATACTGTCTTTACAATAGCTGCAGGAAAAGATTTCACCAAAGAAGACGTTTTATACTTATACTATTTTGATGAAAAAGAAAATACGCTGAAGCAGGAAGGCCAATCCGTTACCGTAAAAGGTGAAGACATTGAGCTGGCCATCACACATTGCTCGGAATACCTGCTGACAAGATCAGTCCTGAAAGCGCTGGAACCAATTAAGCAGGGAAATTCCAGAAAAGATATGTTGATGATGATCGCTATGGCAGTAGAGTTGGCAGTGATCATTGCTTTGGTCATCATTATGCTCAGAAAAAGACAGAAACCTGCATCAGAAGCAGTTTCCAATGATTCTGTAGCAAAAATGTTTGCAAAAAATGACGAAGAGCCCCATGAGCAAGATGTACACGAGATCACGGGCCGTCATGTAAGAAAAAGATAGTTTATGCCTGAAACAAAAACAGCAATTAAAGAACCTTCATCCTTTAGCCTGAGCGGCTTCCCGGAGAGCGAGAAATCGATCTCCCGGATCAATGCGCCTTTGGAGCCGATCGATCCGGATAAGCGTTTCCAGGATCTGCTCCAGATCATCCGTCAATATCATCCTTCGGATGATGTCTCACTGCTGGAGCGCGCCTATGCAGTTGCAAAGGAAGCACATGGAGATCAGAAGCGGCATTCCGGAGAGCCGTACATTACGCATCCGGTAGAAGTGGCAATCATCCTGGCTGAGTTGGAAATGGACAAGGAGACGATCATCGCCGCCTTGCTTCATGATGTCGTGGAAGACACTGGCATGACGCTGGACGAAGTTCGCAGGGAATTTGGCGATGAAGTAGCTGAACTGGTGGATGGCGTTACCAAATTGACGCAGATCAAGTATTCTGCAGATAAGATTGAAGTCCAGGCTGAAAACCTCAGAAAGATGTTTCTTGCCATGGCAAAGGATATCAGGGTCATCATCATAAAGCTGGCCGACCGTCTGCATAACATGCGGACCCTGCAGTATATGACGCGCGAAAAGCAGAAGGAAAAAGCGAAGGAGACGATGGATATCTACGCTCCGATCGCGCAGCGTCTTGGTATTTCCAAAATTAAGATTGAGTTAGATGACCTGGCTCTGAAGTATTCCGAACCGGATGTATATTACAACCTGGTGGAGAATATTAAGATCCGCAGAAGTGCGCGGGAAGACTTTATTGAGAGGATGGTCAAAGAGATCCGCAGCCATATGGAAAAAGCGGAGATCGAATGTGAGATTGACGGAAGAGTTAAGCATTTCTTCAGTATTTATAAAAAGATGATCAATCAGAACCGGTCGCTGGACCAGATCTATGATCTGTTTGCGATCCGGATCAAGGTGGAAACAGTGAAAGACTGTTATGCTGCGTTAGGTATTATTCATGAGATCTACAAACCGATTCCTGGACGGTTTAAAGATTATATTGCGATGCCGAAACCGAATATGTATCAGTCTCTGCATACAACACTGATCAGTCCGACAGGAGAACCTTTCGAGGTCCAGATCCGTACATACGAGATGCATCGTACCGCAGAATATGGTATCGCTGCGCACTGGAAGTATAAAGAAGGAAAAGGCGTTAATGATAAAACGATCAAACAGAGCGAGGAAGAAAAACTTGCCTGGCTGAGACAAATCCTGGATTGGCAGAATGAAATGAGCGACAATAAGGAGTTCATGGAATTCCTTAAGAGCGATCTGGATCTTTTCTCGGACAGTGTCTTCTGCTTTACCCCGGAAGGAGATGTTAAGAACCTGCCGGTGGGGTCAACGCCAATTGATTTTGCATACAGCATTCACTCGGCTGTCGGTAATAAGATGATCGGCGCCCGCGTGAATGATAAGATCGTTACGATCGATTATAAGATCCAGAACGGAGACCGGGTTGAGATCATAACTTCCCAGAACTCCAAGGGGCCAAGTATGGACTGGCTCAATATTGTTAAGAGCCCGGGAGCAAAACAGAAGATCAATCAATGGTTCCGGACTGCCCTGAAGGAAGAAAATATCGTAAAGGGCAAGGAACTGGTCGAAAAATACATGAAGACCAAAGGGATCGACAATATGGAGATCTTTGACCCGCAGTATCAGGCACCGGTTCTGACCAGATACAGTTGTAAGGACTGGGATTCCATGTTGGCTGCCATTGGCCATGGCGGGTTAAAGGAAAGCCAGGTCGTCAACCGGCTTCTGGATGAATATAACCGGAAGAATAAAAAGAACCAGATCACAGATGAAGAGATCCTGGAAAATGCCTCCGGCGGTCCGAAAGAAAGTTCTGAAATGAAGCATCGGAACGGCATCGTCGTAAAAGGTATTCATGACGTTGCTGTGCGGTTTGCAAAATGCTGTTCTCCGGTTCCGGGTGATGAGATCGTTGGCTTTGTAACCAGAGGAAGGGGCGTGACAGTTCACCGGACAGACTGTATTAATATCGTCAATCTTTCCAGCGTAGAACGAGAAAGGCTGATCGATGCACAGTGGGATAAGCCATCCTCTGCATTTAAAGAAGAAAAATATCTGGTAGAGATCAGTATCTTTGCCAGAAACCGCATTGGCATGCTGGTGGATATTTCCAAGATCATGTCGGAGAAAAACCTTGATGTTACCAACATGAATGTTAGAATAAACAAACAGCAGATCGCAACGATCGATATGGGATTTAAAGTTTCATCTACGGATGAGCTGTCCAAGGTCATTGAAAAGCTGCATGCGATCGACGGCGTGATCGATATTATAAGAACAAGGGCGTAAAAGAATGAGTATCAAATTAGACTGCATTCGTGTGGGAATGCTCGAAACTAACTGCTATATGGTCTATGATGAGTTTCGGAAAGAAGCCATCATTACAGATCCGGGCGACAATGCTGCATTTATAGAAAAATGTGCAAAGGAACGGGATGTAAAACCGGTTGCCATTTTTCTGACGCATGCGCATGCGGATCACATTCTGGCTTTGGAAGAGCTGCGCGATTACTATGATATTCCTGTTTATCTGCATGAGGCCGACGTGCCGATGCTTTTGGATGGCAGAAAGAATCTGGGCGGACAGAGCATTTCTCTGAGAGAGAATGATGTGCAGCTGAAAGGCGGAGAAAACCTTTTGATCGGCGGCATGCGGGTTGAAGTGATGCATACACCGGGACATACACCTGGCGGCACCTGCTATTACTTCCCGGAAGCGAACTTTGTATTAGCAGGAGATACCATGTTCTTCCGTTCCTGGGGACGGACCGATTTCCCAGGCGGCGATGAGAATGCCCTGATGAAGTCTATTTGGGAAAAACTGCTCCCGCTTCCGGAAGAAACGACCGTTTTTCCGGGGCATGACAGGGCAACAGATATCAAGAGTGAGCGCCGTATGCATGGCTATAAAGCAGAATCATAAGAAAGAGTAGGACAGATAAAATGATTACACAGGCTCCGAGAGGTACCGCTGACTGGTACGGAGACGCAATGGCAAAAAGAGAAAGAATCGAGGAGATCTGCAAGAAAATTGCAGCTTCTTATAATATCCGGCAGATCGCAACGCCGGTTTTTGAACATACCGTTCTTTTTCAGAGGGGTGTGGGAGAGACTACAGATGTTGTACAGAAGGAAATGTATACCTTTGAAGACCGTGGCGGCAGAAGCATTACGTTAAAGCCGGAAGGGACCGCAGGTGCTGTCCGTGCTTATCTGGAGCACAGTATGTTTGCAGAGAGTGGTTTAACAAAGCTGTTTTATATCACACCAGCTTTCCGTTATGAAAAACCGCAGAGCGGACGGCTTCGTCAGCATCATCAGTTTGGCGTGGAATATATCGGATCAGAGAGTCCGCTGGTTGAAGTGGAGCTGATCTCACTGGTCAGCCGGATCGTAAAAGAACTGGGGCTGTCGGATATCGAGGTCCATATCAACTCCATCGGCTGCGCGAACTGCAGAAAAGAATACAACAAAGCGCTTCTGGCTTATCTGGAAGAGCATAAGGATAAGCTTTGCAAGACATGTCTGGAACGGATGGAGAGAAATCCGCTCCGTGTCATTGACTGCAAAGAAGAAGGCTGCAAGGAAATTGTAGCCAACGCACCAAAGACGATCGATTATCTGGATGAGGAATGCCGCACGCATTTTGAGCAGCTGCAGTCCTTGTTAGAGTCGCTTGGCATTCGTTATCAGATCGATACCGGCATTGTCCGTGGTCTGGATTATTACACCAAGACTGTCTTTGAGTTTGTCAACAAAGATGGATTTACCCTTTGCGGTGGAGGCAGATACGATAATCTGGTCCATGAGATAGACGGCAAACAGGATATCCCGGCAGCAGGATTTGGTATGGGCCTGGAGCGGATCTTATACTTCCTGGAACTGGAAGGAGTCGATCTGGGCGGCGTCAGACCACCGGATCTGTATCTGGGATTTATGGGCGGTGTGAAGGCGCGAGCTTTCCAGATCATTGATGCGCTCCGCAAACAGGGCATCAGTGTGGAGACAGATTACCTGGACCGTTCCATCAAGGCACAGATGAAGTATGCTAATAAGATCAACGCACCATACGTTGTGATCCTGGGCGAAGATGAGATCGCTTCCGGAAAAGTGAAAGTAAAGAATATGGCTGACGGCAGTGAAGTGGAGACATCCGTGGATAACATTGCCGCAGTGATTCAAAAATAAAAAGCGGGATAAGACCCCGGGGAGAGAGACTAACATGGCAGAATCAATGAGTGGCTTTACCAGAAGCCACAGATGTACAGAAGTTTT
>JAZNHY010000089.1:0-2621 GCA_045577235.1 Lachnospiraceae bacterium | reverse complement strand
AGTGCCTGTGTCAGGATCTCCGCCCGTTCAGGATTAGAATACTCATTCATTGTTTTTCCCTCATTAGGTTCTGTAGTCACCATTTATTTTTACATAATCATAGGTCAGATCACATCCCCAGGCTATGGCTCCTGCATCACCTGATTTCAGATCGACCAGAATATCAATTTCTTTTTCCAGTAAGATCTCTTTTGCTTTTTCTTCCGAAAATTCAACGCCTGCTCCATTCTGGCAGACCAGAATATTTCCTTTTGCACTTTCAAACGCAACATCGATCTTATCTATATCCACATCAGCTCCGCTGTATCCGATAGCACAAAGGACACGTCCCCAGTTGGCATCTGCTCCAAACATAGCTGCTTTCAGCAGGCTGGATGTGATCACGCTCTTTGCTACTGCCTTTGCAGTTGCCTCATCTTTGCCATGAGAAACTTTGCATTCCAGGAGTTTTGTTGCTCCTTCACCGTCTCCAGCGATCATTCTGCAAAGGCCGACCGTAATCGTATTGAGTGCCTGCATGAACTGTGCAAAAGCCTCTCCTTCCTGCTCGATCAGTTCATTTTCTGCCAATCCATTTGCCAGCACCGTTACCATATCATTGGTGGAGGTATCGCCGTCCACGCTGACCATGTTAAAGGTGTTTGCGATGTCTGAGGAAAGGGCTTTCTGAAGCATCTGCGGTGTGATAGCCACATCCGTTGTAATAAACACCAGCATGGTTGCCATATTCGGATGGATCATGCCGCTTCCTTTTGCGATGCCTCCGATCCTACAGGTCTTTCCGCCGATCTCAAACTCTACAGCCAGGATCTTTGGGACGGTATCCGTTGTCATAATACCTTCCGTTGCATCTTCTGTTCCATCTGCAGAAAGCATCTGAACCAGTTCAGGCATCTTTTCTGCAATTGGTGTAATATCCAAAGGCTGTCCGATCACGCCCGTGGATGCAACGATCACATCGTTTTCATCGATTCCGGCTTCCTGCGCCAAAAGAAAACTCATCTTTTCCGCTATCTCGATTCCATCGGCATTGCAGGTATTGGCATTTCCACTGTTGCAGATAATGGCCTGTGCATACCCGTCAGCAAGATGCTTTTTTGTTACGATCAGAGGCGCGCCTTTTACAAGATTTGTCGTATAAACTGCAGCGCATGATGCTTTCTTCTCGCTGAAGATCAGGGAGAGATCCCTTTTATCTTTACTTTTCCGGATCCCGCAATGCACTCCGCTTGCTTTAAATCCTTTTGCTGCACATACGCCGCCTTTAATTTCCTTCATTGTCTGCCCTTTCTGTTTATATAACCAGACCTTCTGATTCTTCGATTCCTAATGCAATATTCATATTCTGGATCGCTGCTCCCGATGCACCTTTTCCCAGATTGTCAAAACGGGAGATAAGAAGCAGTCTTTCTTCATTTCCTGCCAGGCTGATCTCCATGTCATCCTTCCCTGCAAAAGCGCCTGCGGAAAGGAATCCGTCCTCGTCTGCCTTTTCATTAAAGTGAACAATCTTTGTCTTGTAGTAATCCTGATAAACTTCTTTGATCTGCGCCGCCGTTGCGGAAAGTTCCACTGGGGAGATTGGGATCACTACTTCCATCCCGGCAAAGTACGGTGCTACGATCGGGGAGAAGATCACATCTTTTTCCAATCCCGCAATCTTCTTCATCTCCGGAAGATGTTTATGCATCTGCGTTAAGCCATAGAGTCTTGGCGCATCCAGAAGTTCATTTCTTCCTTCTGCTTCATACTCTGCGATCATTTTCTTGCCGCCGCCGGAGTATCCGGTCAGGGAGAAGCAGGAAAGCTGCATTTCTTTCGGGATGATCTTATTTTCTGTCAGCGGTGTTGCTAAAGATAAAAATCCGCTGGCATGGCATCCTGGATTTGCGATCCGCTTTGCACTCTGAATCTGCTCACGCAGACCGGACAGTTCTGCAAATCCATAGGTCCAGCCATCCGCAACTCTGTGCGCGGTGGAAGTATCAATGATCACGGTATTCTCATTTTCCACCAGCGGAACTGCTTCAATTGCCGCAGCATCCGGAAGACAAAGGAAGACTACATCTGCCTGATTCATCGCATCCTGACGCGCTTTGACATCTTTCCGCACTGCTTCATCCAGTGTGATCAAGGCAATGTCTTTTCTTTCGCTCAGTCTTGCTGCAACCTTTAATCCGGTCGTTCCCGCGCTTCCGTCAATAAACACTTTTTTCATGCAATCATGCCTCTTTGGGTTTTATTTGTTCTTATTCTTTGCGTCGACCATCGCCTGTACTTTGATCGGAAGACCATACAGATTGATGAATCCTTCTGAATCTTTCTGGTTGTAATCACTTTCTCCAAAGGTTGCGATGTCTTCGCTGTAAAGGGAATAGTCACTCCATACGCCGGCTTTGATGATATTGCCTTTGTAGAGTTTCAGTTTCACCTGTCCGGTCACATGCTCCTGGGTCTTGTCTACAAATGCGGAAAGTGCTTCCCGGAGAGGCGTAAACCATTGACCATTATAAACCAATTCTGCAAAGGTGATGGCGATTTTCTGTTTCTCATGCAGTGTCATTTTATCCAGGCAGACGCTCTCTAAATACTCATGTGCTTTATACAGAATTGTTCCACCA
>JAZNHY010000088.1:0-7214 GCA_045577235.1 Lachnospiraceae bacterium | reverse complement strand
GCGGAAAAAGGCAATACCATTTTTGTGGTAGCCAGAAGCGGCCAGGAAGTAGTCGGATACATCGCCATTTTATGCATCCTGGACGAGGGAAATCTGGTCAGTATCGCCGTACATGATAAATGCCGCGAAATGGGGATCGCTACAGAACTTTTGGATATTGCTTACGAAAAGGCAGCTGCAAGAGGCGTTTCCAGCATTCATCTGGAAGTGCGGGAGAGCAATGAGGCAGCCATCTGCCTGTATGAAAAAGAAGGATTCGCAAAAGTAGGCCGGAGGAAAGGCTTTTACAGCAAACCGGCGGAAGACGCGATTTTATATTTAAAGGAATTATAGTTTTTATGCTGGATATTTGCTTATTGGGAACCGGAGGAATGATGCCACTGCCGCGCCGTCATCTGACATCGCTGATGGCTCGTTTTAATGGATCCAATATCCTGATCGACTGTGGAGAAGCCACACAGGTAGCCATCAAGAAAAAGGGATGGTCCTTCAAGTCGATCGATCTGATTCTTTTTACCCATTATCATGGAGATCATATCGGCGGACTGCCGGGACTTCTTCTGACCATGGGCAATTCCGACCGGACAGAACCGGTGAACATGGTTGGCCCGCGCGGGCTTAGAAAAGTTGTGGATTCCCTGCGTGTAATCGCGCCGGAACTCCCATTCTATATTAATTACATTGAGCTGGAAGATGATTTCCAGGAACTCTGGTTTGACAGCTTTCGGATTGAGGCCTTTAAGGTAAAACACCGTGTGACCTGCTATGGCTATAATATCCTGATCGACCGCCCAGGCAAGTTTGATGTGGAACGGGCACAGGCACTGCAGCTGCCGGTACAGCTCTGGGGCGTGCTGCAGAGAGGCGAAGAAGTAGAGTATAACGGTGTGACGATCACGCCGGATATGGTGATGGGACCGGAACGCAAGGGGCTGAAAGTCACTTACTGTACGGATACCCGGCCGGTGGAGCAGATCGCGGATGCCGCAAAAGACGCAGACCTTTTTATCTGTGAAGGCATGTACGGAGATCCGGCAAAACAGGAAGATGCAGTGGAAAAACGTCATATGATGTTTTCGGAAGCTGCTGAACTTGGCGCCAAGGCACAGCCGGCGCGCATGTGGCTGACACATTACAGCCCGTCGCTGATCAAGCCGGACGAATATATGGAAGAAACCAGAAAGATCTTTGACCGTGTGGAAGCCGGCAAGGATCTGATGAGTATAGACTTAAAGTTTGATGATGAAGAAAACGCAGAAAATGGAACAGACAGTCATATTATCAATTGAATCTTCTTGCGATGAGACAGCAGCTGCGGTGACGGTGAACGGACGGCAGGTCCTTTCCAATGTCATTTATTCGCAGATCGATCTGCACACCATTTACGGTGGTGTGGTTCCGGAGATCGCTTCCCGCAAGCATATCGAAAAGATCAACCAGGTGATCCGCAAGGCATTATCCGATGCGGGTCAGACGCTGGATACCATCGATGCTGTGGCCGTTACTTACGGACCGGGTCTTGTGGGCGCGCTGCTGGTTGGTGTGGCAGAGGCAAAAGCGATCGCCTATGCAAAGCATCTTCCGCTGATCGGCGTGCATCATATCAAGGGGCATGTCTGCGCAAATTATATTGAGTATCCGGAACTGGAGCCGCCATTCTTGTGTTTAGTGGCATCCGGCGGGCATACACACCTGGTGCGTGTGGATGATCATACGCATTACACCGTCATTGGACGGACCAGGGATGATGCAGCAGGCGAGGCATATGATAAAATTGCCCGTGCGATAGGGCTGGGCTATCCGGGTGGACCGAAGGTGGAAAAAGCCGCACATGACGGTAATCCACACGCGTTTGAATTCCCGCGGGCCAAGATAGATGAAAACCCGTATGATTTCAGTTTCAGCGGTGTGAAATCTGCCGTCCTCAATACCATCAATTCCTACAAGATGAAAGGGATGGAGATCGATGATAAATTCCGCAATGATGTGGCAGCTTCGTTCCAGCAGTCGGTGATCGACAGCATGTGTGAGCGCGTCGTGATGGCGATGGATGAGTTCCAGATGGATAAATTTGCCATGGCCGGCGGTGTGGCCAGCAACCAGACGCTGCGCGCTGCTTTGAAAGAAGTAGTGGAGAGCAAAGGCGGCACGTTTTATTGCCCAAAGCCGATCCTTTGCACGGACAACGCAGCGATGATCGGTGCGGCCGGGTATTATGAGTATTTGAACGGGAAGCGTGACGGACTGGATCTGAACGCTGTTCCCGGGTTGAAGTTAGAATGAGTGTTTATGCAATCGTGGCAGCAGGCGGCAGCGGCAGCCGGATGGGGAGCAATATCCCAAAACAGTATCTGACTGTTCATGATAAGCCGCTTTTATATTACACACTGGAAGCCTTTGAGACATCCTGCGTGAACGGCGTTTCCGTGGCTGTATCCAAAGACTGGATGCAGTATGTGGTTTCGGACATCGTGGACAAATATCGCCTGAACAAAGTCATCCGTGTCTGCGAGGGCGGAGCAGAGCGGCATGTGTCTGTCTTTCATGCGCTGGATGATCTGTCTGATGTTGCGAAAGCGGATGATATCATTCTGATCCAGGATGGTGCGCGTCCGTTTGTGACAGCGGACCTGATCGCTGAGATCGCCGATGGTGTTAAAGAGTATGGTGCTGCGATAGCGGCTGTTCCGGTCAAGGATACGATCAAGATCTCCGATGCAGATGGGTTTGTACGGGAAACGACAGTGAGGGCAAACACCTGGCAGATCCAGACGCCGCAGGGATTCTACTATGGTGAGATCCTGGAAGCATACCGGAAATTGTTCGCAGATGCCAGCCGGGAGAACGTGATGATCACGGACGATGCCATGGTCTATGAGCGGGCGTTCCCGGAGAAAAAAGTGAAGCTGATCGAAGCCTTTTATGAGAACATCAAAATCACGACAGCTGAGGATTTGGAAGTTGCAAAAGCAAGGCTTTGATGATAGAATACAACGTGCGTCTAGAGACGTGGACATACTTGGAGGAGTATCGAAGTGGTCATAACGAGGCGGTCTTGAAAACCGTTTGTCCGCAAGGGCACGGGGGTTCGAATCCCTCCTCCTCCGTTCTTCGAAAAATGGCGAAAAGCTTGATTTTATAGGCTTTTCGCTGTTTTTTAATTTCTGTAAAATTGTGAAAAGTGATTCCAAAATGGCCATTTTTGATTCCAAAATCACACGGTTAGCGCTTTTTCCAGCTGTTCCAACTGTTTTTCCTGTGTTGTAGTGCTGTATCTGCAATTAGAAGTTGGTATTTTCTTCGCAAGCATCGTCTTTGGATATCCAAAGACCACTTGTCGGGAGTTCCCAAACCCATTGAATAAGTAACTCTTAATGTTTGTTCTGCCAGTACTGAGCCTGACCAAGTTAAAGAAACTGAAAGATAAGAGATAAAACAAACCGTCCAACCCATTGACGAATTGGACGGTTTATATGATCATTATCTCCTCTTATGCTTATATTTCTTTAATCTCCGTAAACCACATTTCGGTGCGATTTCTTGACAGACTCATCCATAGCATTCCAGATTTCATCCGATTTTATGGCCCAGGCTTCTGCGGCATCTTCTGTTTTGGCAGTAAGATCTTCCGCGCTTTCCGGAGCAAGGAAATCAGTGGAGTGAGCATTTGAATTCTTTACCATTTCCCGCAGTTTCTCCGGATTATCCAGCATTGGACAAGGGCGCAGCATATTCTCATTAAATGGTTGATTCTTTCGATACTCAGAAAAAAGTGGACTCTGCAGCGCTTCCAACAGGCTGCAGTCTTTGATGTTCACATTGCTGTAATGGATAAAAGCGCAAGGTTCTACGTCACCATTTGCATTGATATGAAGATAGTGCCGTCCTCCGGCAATACATCCGTGTACATATTCTCCGTCGTTCCAGAAATCAAGAAGAAAGCATGGTTTTGTTTTACGCCATTCACGAACCTTCTGATACATATATGCGCGCTGCTCTGCAGAAGCAATCAGATCCGTTACTGCATCCTTTCCAACCGGGATATAGGTAAAGTACCAGCCGAAAAGGCAGCCCTTTTCAATCATCAGATCCACGAATTCGTCAGATCCGATGGTATCCAGATTCTTGCTTGTATAGCAGGCGGAGAAACCGAACATAACACCCTTTTCACGCAGGATATCCATAGCCCGGATGACCGCTTGATATGTTCCTGCCCCTCTGCGGAAGTCCGTGTCTTCCTCGCTGCCCTCAATGGAGAAGGCAAGAGCGAAATTTCCCACGCGCTTCAGTTCATCCGCAAATTCCTCATCTACTAAAGTGCCGTTAGTGAAAGCAAGGAAAGTGCAGTCAGGATGAGACTCTGCCAGACTGATCAGGTCCTTTTTCCGCATGGTCGGTTCTCCACCGGAAAAGATGTAGGTATATGTCCCAAGCTCCATTCCTTCATTGATGATTCGATCCAAAGTCTCATAAGTTAAGAATGTGTTTTTGCCATATTCTGCTGCCCAGCATCCCGTGCAGTGCAGATTGCACGCTGCTGTGGGATCCATCAATACTGCCCAGGGAATGTTACAGTTATACTTTGCAATGTTCTCTCTTCGGCGGTATCCGCTGGCAACTGCTGAATGGAACCCTAATGACATCATCATACTCTCCAAAACATCCGGGTCGGTATTCTTGATTAGATTATGAACCATGATATTCCAGTTGTTTTCAGGATCTTCAAAGCCTCTTTTTAGATTTGCATACACAGTAGCATTGTTGCCTTTTGTATCAGCCATTTCAATCAGGGACAGGATACGTGGGATATTTTTATCTGGGTCTTTGATTGCTGACCTAATGATCTGTCTGACAGCCGCTCTGCTTATGATATTGTTTTTCATATAGTCACCTCTATGATATTTTTTATACTCGTGTTGCTTTTTTACACATATGTATATTATTATAGACGTGTGGAATTTGATATGGACAATACGCGCTAAAAAAGAGTAAAAAGAAACATTTTTCAGGAAAACAACCCAATAATACTCGAGATTATTAAAGTTTGTGCATTAACAGGAGACAAAACATGATACAAGACAGACAAAAAAAACCAGATCGAAGAATTGCGAAAACGAAGCGTGCCATTCGCCGTGCGCTTGCTTCCTTGATGGCCGAAAAACCATATAATGAGATCTCAGTTAAAGAAATTGCAGAGCTGGCAGATATCAATCGGAAAACTTTTTACAATTATTATCAGGGGGTTTATCAAGTCGTTGAGGAAATTGAAAACGAAATCATAAAAAGACTGGATATACTGGTTAATGAAATTGATTTAAAGGCATATATAGATAATCCCTTTAATATTCTTGAACACATGAATTCTGTGCTGAATGAAGACATTGAGTTTTACGGACATCTGTTTTCTCTGAAAGATGGATATCCTTTCACACAGAAGATTGTGGATTATTTTAAACTCAGACTTAAAGAATCTTTTATTAAACAGTTTCCTAAAGTGCAGGATTGGGTTGCCAATATCATACTGGATTATTCGGTTACAGGTATAATCTCTGTTTATCATCAATGGTTTAATTCTGATCAAAGGAAAAGTCTGGATGAGATATCACAGGTGATCAGTCTTATGGCAGCGAATGGAATCAACTGCATAATAACGGAGCAAAATCAATGACTGTGAATCTGCAGAATATAGATTATCAAGTTCCGGTTGAATGGTATCGAAATATATACCAGGACAAAAAGGAATGTCGAAGCGGGGCACGTTCCTTTTCCATGCTGCATGAAGAAAAGACTGATGAATGCTGGCTTTTGATTCATGGCTACCGTGGATATCCGGGAGAAATGGTAAGGCCGGCAGTGGATTTGTTTGATGTTGGTTTCGATGTATATGTTCCAAGGCTTCCGGGTCACGGGACCTGTGGAAAAGACTTTATCCGCTCTCACAAAAAAGACTGGGTAGGGCTTGTGAAGAATGCATTGGAAGATTTGAAAAAGAGATATAAAAAAGTGCATTTGCTGGGGCATTCCATGGGAACAGCCATTATCGCACTATTGGGATGCAAAGACCCTGACATTGGGAAACTCGTCTATGTTTCACCAAGCTTTGAAAACCTGGAAATGAGAGAACCGGCAAGATTCTTTCTAAGTGTACTTTCTGTGTTTACACCTAAGGTCAGATGCAGGTGGCATTTAAGTACTAAGTATCATCAGCATTACGAGAATGCACCGTGTGATGAAGCCTATTTGGGAGAAGAATACTGGAAATGGTATTTTACGAAGCAGCTGTTAGAATACTATGAGCTGATGAAGGATGGACTAAAGGAGGCAGTAAACCATCCGCATGAGCATCTCGTGATCAACCCCCTTATGGACCATGTGATCTCAGAACCATCTGTGAAACTGCTCTGTGAAGCAATAAAGGGAGAGGCGAATATCGTTAATGTTGAAAATGCTACACATTCTGTTTTATATGATAAAGATATAAAAGCAGAACATGATGCGATAGAGGCGATTGTATCATTTGCGTTAAAAAAAGGTGAATCTATCATGATCTGATTCCAACATTGATTCCAAATTTTAGCGGTGACATCCGGAAACCCCCTTTCTTAAAGCATTATTCGGATTTGGATAGACTTCGAATCCCTCCTCCTCCGTTCCAACAAAGAAAGGTGCCTGTGGCACCTTTTTTGTTGGAATAGAGTTCAAGGGAGGGATCATCCCTGTTGCGCTTTTTTGTTTGAAATCACATCATCTGACTGGCGAATGTATTTGACCCATTTCCCGCTTTTTAAACGGAAGAGACACCAGATACATTTAACGATCTGGTCAATTTTCAGCATAAAGAAGACCCAGAATGCAGGCCAATGCCAGACGAGACCCGCCAGTGCTCCAAGCGGAATGGAAAGGACCCAGAGAAACAGAATGTCTCCGGCCATCAAAAATCGGGTATCTCCTCCTGAACGAAGCACCCCTTTGGTAAGGATGGAATTCATGATCTGGAAAACGATCAGAATAGAAATAGCGATCAGCATCTGATTTGCGATTTCTTTTGCTTCTGCAGAAATATTGTAATAGTTGACTACCGGTCCCCGGATCGCAAATATAACAATGCCTGCAAAAAGCCCTATGATAATACCGATGATCACAAACGTATAAGCGTCAAATTTTGCTTTTTCCACTTCACCGCGGCCGAGGGTCTGTCCCGTAATGATCCCGCT
>JAZNHY010000087.1:0-3094 GCA_045577235.1 Lachnospiraceae bacterium | reverse complement strand
GGTGGATGGCTCCTCCAAGATGCCGAACAATCTGATGGAATCGCTGGAGCCGTTCGATCTTTCCGAGGCGGTGGATTTCCAGACCGCGTATCTGTCCGGCTATCTGACAGACCGGTACGATGTGACGGCAGAAGACTGCATTCCACGTGTCAATGAGCGCGTGAAGCAGACGACGTTTGATACTATTGCCGGCACGGTGCAGGGCTATCAGACTGTTTCCTATCAGGGCGGCGATATCCGCACAGAGCAGGGTCAGATCAAGTATGCAATGTATCCGGTATGGATCTTAAATACAACATTCGGAAAAGAGCACTATCTGTTCGCGATGAACGGACAGACGGGAAAGATGGTTGGCGATCTGCCGATAGATAACGGGAAGGTATGGAAATACCGCCTGCTGTGGACCGGCATTTTGGGCGTCATCTTTTCCATTGCGGCTGTCATCATCCGATTCTTTGTTTAAGGAGGTGGTCAGAGTATGAAAAAGATTATTTCCATTCTTACGGTTCTGGCCATCGTACTCGGCCTGAGTATGACTGCATTTGCAGCTTCTTACGACAGGCTGGATGATCAGGCAAATGCAATGTCCGAGAACGATCAGGCAGAAGCGGCTGCAGTTCTGGATGAAGTCAGCGCAGAGCTGGATGCGGATCTGGTATTTGTGACGGTGAACAATTCCATCCTGGCAGGGAAGACAGAAGAAGAGTATGCGGATGATTATTATGACAGTCATCTTTACTCGGTAGATGGTGCGCTTCTTCTGTTGAATGTGGAGAACGGAAACGGATGGATCTCTACGGTAGGCAAAGGCATCAATGCATTCTCAACCTACAATATGGAGGATTGTGTGGATGCGATGGGTCCTTATTTGCAGTCCAGGGATTATGCGGGTGCGATCAAAGTCTTTGCGGACAAATCGAAAGAATATTTCAATTCCGCAGCGAATGGCGAGCCGGTCGATATTGACGGCAATGGAAACCAGGGCTATGAACCGGTCGATCCATATGACCCATATTATCCATCGAGGGAGAAGACGCCGGCTACGTTTGGCAATGTCCTGCTGACTATTGTCATCGCTTTTGTGATCGCCTTCCTGATCTCTCTGATCATTACAGCAGTCATGAAGGGGCAGATGAAATCCGTTATTTCCGCAAGTGATGCAGACCAGTACGTAGATCCGAACCAGTGCCATATCACGGGCAGCCGTGACCGTTTCCTTTATCATACGGTCACTGTGGTCCCTATCCCAAGGCAGGATAACAGGCAGGGCCCTGGTGGTATGGGTATGGGCGGCCGTCCGGGCGGCGGATCACCGACACATGTTTCCCATAGCGGAACCACGCATGGGGGCGGCGGTTTTAAATTTTAAGTAGAGGATACGATATGAGCAAAAAAATCAAAACGCCGGGCGTTAAAGAATTATTCGCAGCGATCCTTGCTCTGGAGAATGAGGATGAGTGCTTCACATTTTTTGAGGATGTCTGCACGACAAATGAGATCCTTTCATTTGCACAGAGATATCAGGTGGCTAAGCTTTTGTATCAGGGATTGACGTATCAGGAAATCGCTGAAAAGAGCGGTGCGAGCACGGCCACGATCAGCCGTGTCAAACGGTCGATCGATGACGGCAACGGCGGCTACGAGATGATTTTCAAGAGATTGGGTGAATAGATTGCTTCAAGGGTTAAATGATAAGCAAAAGGAAGCGGTCCTTACGACAGAGGGACCGCTTCTTATACTGGCAGGGGCAGGTTCGGGCAAGACCAGGGTCATCACGAACCGCATTGCGTATCTGATCCGCGAAAAGGGGGTCAGTCCGCGCAACATCCTTGCCATTACTTTTACGAATAAAGCAGCCAGTGAGATGCGTGAGCGTGTGGAGGCAAGCGTCGGAATAGATGCCGGCGGTGCCTGGATCAGCACGTTCCATTCTGCATGCGTGAAAATTCTGCGCATGTACAGCCATCTTATAGGCTATGACAATAACTTTACCATCTACGATGCAGACGACCAGAAAACGGTCATTAAGAACATCTGCAAGAAGTTAGACATCGACACCAAACATTACAAAGAAAAGTGGTTCCTGTCCCAGATCTCATCGGCAAAGGATGAGCTGAAGGGAACGGAGCAGTTTGCTCTGGACGCGGGCGGCGATTTCTACCTGGAGAAGGTGGCCCGGGTCTATGAGGAATACCAGCGTGAGCTGAAGCGGAACAATGCGTTCGATTTTGATGATCTGATCGTCAAGACAGTCGAGCTGTTCCGTCATGACCCGGAGATCTTAGAGCGCTTCCAGGAGCGGTTCCGCTATATCTCCGTGGATGAATATCAAGATACCAATACCGCGCAGTTTGTGTTTGTGAGTTTGCTGGCTGCCAAGTATCACAACATCTGTGTTGTGGGCGATGACGACCAGTCGATCTATAAATTCCGCGGTGCGAATATAGAAAACATTCTGCAGTTCGAGAAGGTCTTTCCGGATGCGAAGGTGATCCGTCTGGAGCAGAACTACCGCTCCACGCAGAATATCCTGAATGCGGCAAATGCCGTGATCAAGAACAACCGGAACCGGAAGGCCAAGAGTCTTTGGACGGAGCACGAGGAAGGCGAGCTGATCAAGTTGTTCCATGTGAATAATCCGTATGAGGAGGCGGATCGCGTGGTGGATCAGATCAAGCGCTATATGCGCGAAGGATATAAGCTGAACGACTGCGCCTGCCTTTACAGGACTAACGCGCAGTCCCGTACGCTGGAGGAGGCGTTTGTGCGCGCCAACCTGCCTTATAAGATCGTAGGCGGGGTGAACTTCTATCAGCGCAAGGAGATCAAGGATGTTCTGGCATATCTGAAGACCATCGATAACGCCAGGGATGATGTAGCTGTGCGGCGGATCATCAATGTGCCAAAGCGCGGCATCGGTGCCGTGGCGGTGAATACGGTGCAGAATCTGGCCGATGACAGAGGCGTGAACTTCTATACGGCTTTGGACGACGGGATCAACGAAGGTCTCTTTGGCAAAGGCGGGGAGAAACTGCGGGAGTTCCGCAATCTGATCGAGTCGCTGAAAGAGAGTGCCGGAATCTCCAATGAGCAT
>JAZNHY010000086.1:0-9731 GCA_045577235.1 Lachnospiraceae bacterium | reverse complement strand
GGCAGTCGCCCATACCCGTTACGGCACGACCGGAGCTTCAAACCGGAACAACTGCCAGCCGATCGAAGTGAACCATCAGAAAGGACGCATGGCGATCGCGCATAACGGCAATTTGTCCAATGCGGCAGAGCTGCGGAGCGAACTGGAACTTTCCGGCGCGATTTTCCACACCTCTTCTGACACGGAAACGATCGCATACATCGTGACCAAGGAACGGCTGCAGTCCCCTTCGATCGAAGAAGCTCTCAGCCGGGCGATGAATATTCTGGAAGGAGCCTATTCGCTGATCCTGCTTTCCCCGCAGAAACTGATCTGTGCACGTGACCCATATGGGTTCAGGCCGCTCTGCTATGGAAAAACCGAAGACGGCATGTATATCATCGCATCCGAAAGCTGTGCACTCAAAGCGGTGGGAGCAGAGTTCATCCGCGATGTGGAACCCGGAGAGATCCTGATCTTTAGTAAGGATGGAATCAGATCCCGGAAGGAACACTGCGGGAAAAAAGAGAAAAAGATCTGTGTATTTGAATATATATACTTTGCAAGACCGGATTCGGTAGTGGATGGTATTCCTGTCCATGAAGCCCGGATCAATGCCGGCATGGCACTGGCCAGGACCCATCCGGTCTCAGCAGATATTGTGATCGGAGTTCCGGACTCCGGGCTGGATGCAGCACTGGGATATAGCCGGGAATCAGGAATCCCATGTGAGATCGGACTGATCAAAAACAAATATATCGGCAGGACGTTTATAGCGCCGGACGGCAGACTGGATCAGGTCAAGATCAAACTGTCAGCTGTAGAGTCAGTGGTTAAGGATAAACGGATCGTTCTGATCGATGATTCGATCGTCCGGGGGACGACGAGCGGAAGGATCGTGAGGCTTCTTAGGGAAGCCGGGGCAAAAGAAGTGCATATGCGGATTTCCGCACCGCCATTTTTGTTCCCTTGCTATTACGGAACGGATATCGACTCACAGGATAATCTGATCGCCTGCAGATATTCTGTTCCGGAGATTGCAGAAATGATCGGGGCTGATTCCCTGGGGTATCTGCCAAAAGAACACCTCAAAGACCTTGTGGCAGACGGCAGGTTCTGCAGCGCATGTTTTGACGGGGTTTATCCGACACAGATTCCGAAAGATTCGCGGAAAGACCGGTTTGAACGCCGTTTGTCTGAAATAAATGACGAGGTTAACGTATGTTAAAGAATCCGGATAAAAAGATCGTGCTGGAAGACGGGACGGAATATTTGGGATATTCCTTTGGTT
The DNA here is from genome assembly GCA_045577235.1 of Lachnospiraceae bacterium. GTDB lineage: Bacteria > Bacillota > Clostridia > Lachnospirales > Lachnospiraceae > RGIG5612. The sequence continues at coordinate 8,461 of JAZNHY010000086.1, read as the reverse complement.
CCACACGGGAAAAAATCCTGGAGATCGTTTTTAATACATCCATGGTTGGATACCAGGAGATTTTATCCGATCCATCCTATACAGATCAGGCGGTTGTCATGACGTATCCCCTGATCGGCAATTACGGCATGAATGCCGATGATTATGAAACACAAACACCAACGATCGGGGCGCTGATCGTACATGATTATAATGACGAGCCATCTAACTTCCGCAGTAAGGAAACGCTTGGCGCTGTCATGGAACGCTATGACATTACTGGTATTTACGGTATGGACACCCGAAAGCTGAACCGGTCGATCCGCGATTACGGAAGCCGCAAGGCACTGCTGACCGACGCAGAGGTTCCGCTTGAGAAATGCCTGGAGAAATTGCAGGAGGCAAAACTTCCTCATGACCAGGTAGCACGCGTCAGCTGCAAGGAGATAAAAAAATATCTGGCAGAAAAAGAAAAGTTTCATGTAGTGGCGATCGATTGCGGAATGAAGCAGAACATTGTCCGCTCTCTGGTAAATCGTGGTTGTTCTGTCACGGTCGTGCCATGGAACACAAAGGCAGAAGCTATTAAAGCGCTGTGTCCGGATGGGATCTTTCTTTCCAACGGACCGGGGGATCCGACGGATGTTCCGGAAACCATTCAGACAGTGAAGGACCTTCTGGGGAAATATCCCGTCTTTGGGATCTGTCTCGGACACCAGATCCTGGCGCTTGCTTATGGAGCAAGAACCTATAAATTAAAATTTGGTCACCGCGGGGGGAATCATCCGGTTAAAAACCTTCTGACCGGAAAGATTGAGATCACCTCGCAGAACCATTCCTATGCGGTGGATCCGGAGAGTATTCCGGAAACACCATTATCTGTGACACATATCAATCTGCTCGATGAAACGATCGAGGGCGTCTGCTGCGATAAGGATAGGGCATTCAGTGTGCAGTACCATCCGGAAAGTGCGCCGGGACCGCAGGACAGCCCATACCTGTTTGATCTGTTTCTGAAGCAGATGGAGGGATAAAAGCAGCATGCCGAAACGGAAAGACATTCATAAAATCATGGTGATCGGTTCCGGACCGATCGTGATCGGTCAGGCCGCAGAGTTTGACTATGCGGGCACGCAGGCCTGTCTGGCGCTGAAAGAAGAAGGGTATGAGGTGATCCTCTGCAATTCTAATCCTGCCACGATCATGACGGACACGCAGATTGCCGATAAAGTCTATATGGAACCGCTGACGCTGGAATATATTGCCCGGATCATCCGTCACGAACGGCCGGATGCGATCCTGCCGGGCATCGGCGGCCAGACCGGTCTGAATCTGGCTATGCAGTTGGAAAAGAAAGGGATCCTTGCGGAATGCCGTGTGGAACTCTTAGGCACGAAGAGCAGTTCGATCGAGAAAGCGGAAGACAGGGAGCAGTTCAAGCTCCTGTGTGAAGAACTGGGGGAGCCGGTCCTCCCATCGGACATCGCATCTTCTATTGAAGAAGGACTGGCAGTGGCCCAGCAGATTGGTTATCCGGTTGTCCTTCGGCCAGCTTTTACGCTGGGCGGTACCGGCGGAGGATTTGCAGAAAATGAGGACGAATGCAGGGAAGTGCTGAAAAATGCACTGGAACTTTCTCCGGTCCGGCAGGTGCTGGTGGAAAAGAGTGTTAAAGGATATAAAGAGATTGAATACGAAGTGATGCGGGATTCCAATGATACCGCCATCACCGTCTGTAATATGGAGAATCTGGATCCGGTGGGGATCCACACGGGAGATTCTATCGTAGTCTGCCCGTCGCAGACACTTACCAATAAGGAGTATCACATGCTCCGGGACAGTGCGTTAAAGATCATCCGCGCGCTTCAGATCGAAGGCGGCTGCAATGTGCAGTTTGCACTGGATCCGCATTCATTCCAGTATTATGTGATCGAAGTCAACCCGCGGGTATCCCGCTCTTCGGCACTGGCATCCAAGGCTAGCGGATATCCGATTGCCCGTGTTTCAGCAAAGATCGGTGTCGGCATGACGCTGGATGAGATAAGGATCGCCAACACACCGGCTTCTTTTGAACCGTCGCTGGACTATGTGGTGACCAAACTTCCAAGGTTCCCGTTCGACAAATTCGCGGATGCCAACAATACGCTTTCCACACAAATGAAAGCAACCGGCGAAGTCATGAGTGTCGGCAGGACCTTTGAGGAAAGCCTTCTGAAAGGGACAAGGTCCCTGGAGATTGCCGTTTTTCATCTGTATCTTCCTAAGTTTGACGATATGACAGAAAAGGAACTCCTGGACTATGTCCGCATCGGCACGGACGACAGGCTCTATGCGATCGCGGAACTGCTCTGGAGGGGATTTGACGAGAATATCATTGCCGATATCACGGCAATCGACCTTTTCTTCCTGCGAAAGGTCAAAAAGATCGTGGAGATGGAAAAGGAAGTTAAGCAGTACCCATGGGACTTAGAGCATCTGATCGCCGCCAAAAAGATGGGCTTTTCGGACCGAGAGGTGGCCTTCCTCTGGGATACAGACGAAATGGAAGTCTATCGGATGCGTGAGAAACATGGTGTTTTCCCGGTCTATAAAATGATCGATACCTGCGCTTCGGAGTTTAAGAGCTATATTCCATATTTCTATTCCACATATGAAGAAGAAAACGAGTCCATCGTTTCTGATAAACGAAAGATCATCGTTTTAGGCTCCGGCCCGATCCGCATCGGCCAGGGCGTGGAGTTTGATTATTCCACGGTCCATGCGGTCTGGACGATCCAGAAGGCAGGCTATGAAGCCATTATCATCAACAACAACCCGGAGACGGTATCTACAGATTATACCTGCTCGGATAAATTATACTTTGAACCGCTCACAATAGAGGATGTCATGAACATCATCCATCTGGAACAGCCGGAAGGAGTGATCGCGACCTTGGGCGGACAAACCGCAATCAATCTGGCAGATTCGTTAATGGAACGAGGAGTGAACCTGATCGGGACCGGCTGTGAAGCAATTGACAGAGCTGAAAATAGGGATCTGTTTGAAAAACTTTTGTTATCTTTGAATATCCCGCAGCCAAAGGGACAGGCTGTGACCAGTATTGAAGCTGGTATTAAAGCAGCACAGGAAATAGGTTATCCGGTGCTGGTACGGCCAAGTTTTGTTCTGGGCGGCCGTGCAATGCAGATCGTGGCAAAAGAGCAGTCCATGTGGGATTACTTGAAGAATGCGGTTGCGATCGATCAGGACAAACCGGTTCTTGTGGATAAATATATACGCGGCAAGGAAGTAGAAGTCGATGCTGTCTGTGACGGCATAAATGTTTTTGTTCCGGGTATCATGGAACTGGTGGAGCGGACCGGTGTTCATTCCGGAGATTCTGTCAGTGTCTATCCATCGTACAGTCTTTCGGAAAAAGTGAAGACGACAATTCTGGATTATACAGAAAAACTGGGACTGGCGATCGGGATCAAAGGGCTTTACAACATTCAATTCATAGTGGATGCATCGGAGGAAGTTTATATTATCGAAGTCAACCCGCGTTCTTCCCGGACGGTACCGTTCTTATCCAAGGCGACCGGATACAGCCTGGCAGATATTGGAACTTTGGTCATGCTGGGCGTTTCACTAAGGGAACAAGGAATATTTGAGCGGTATCCGAAAGAGAAATCGCGTTACTATGTAAAGGTTCCGGCGTTCTCTTTCTCTAAACTGAGGGGTATGGACGCATATCTGTCTCCTGAAATGAAATCCACCGGAGAAGCGATAGGATATGATAAGCAGCTGCATCGAGCGGCATATAAAGCGCTGATTGCATCTGGTCTGACATTGCCAAACTACGGGACTGTTCTGGTCAGCGTAGCAGATGAAGATAAAGAAGAGACGGTGCCGCTGATCCGCCGCTTCTATAATATGGGATTTAATATCGAAGCCACCTCCCTGACAGGAGAGGTTTTGAAGAATCACGGGATCCGTACCAGGATCCGGCGCAAGATGAGTGAAGGAAGTGAAGAAGTCCTGGAATCGATCCGCGCAGGGTATGTCAGCTATGTGATCAATACCCGGGCGATCCTTTCCGGGGTTCATTACGGCGATGGCGTGGAGATCCGCCGCTGTGCCGCACAGAATAACATTACAATGCTGACATCTTTGGATACGGTGCGCATGGTGCTCGATGTCCTGGAAGAGGGGACGATGGGAGTTTCCACCATCGATGCAGATTAAGGGAGGAAAAAGCAAATGCACTTTACAAAGATGCACGGGTTAGGAAATGATTATCTGTATGTGTATGGGGAAGTCCCGGAAAATATTGCCGAGATATCCAGACGGCTTTCTGACCGCCATTTTGGTGTAGGATCAGATGGCATGATCTATATTTCTCCATCCACACAAGCCGATTTCAAAATGCGTATTTTTAACGCAGACGGAAGTGAAGGTATGATGTGCGGAAACGGGATCCGTTGTGTCGGAAAATATGTTTATGAGAAGGGATATACCGATAAAACAAATCTGACGATAGAGACACTTTCCGGAATAAAAATGCTTCGCATGCAGGTTTTGAGCGGAAAAGTGAAAGAAGTTACCGTTGATATGGGAACAGCAGAAGCCGGAAAAGATATAAAACTGAGTATAAATGGAACAAAAGTTTTCTGTACACCAGTATCTGTCGGCAATCCGCACGCAGTCCTTTTTGTTGATGCCATTGATGAAGTGCCTGTTGCAGAACTGGGACCGGTCATTGAAAAAAATGCAGCCTTTCCGGGCGGGGTGAATGTGGAGTTTGTACAAGTGATCTCGGAACAGGAGCTTCGCATGAGAGTCTGGGAACGCGGCAGCGGAATCACCATGGCCTGTGGAACAGGTGCCTGTGCGGCTGTTGCTGCAGCAATTCAAAAAGGATATTGTCATTTCCGCACTCCAATTTCTGTCCGATTGGATGGAGGCGTGCTGGAGATTCAGATTACAAAAGATCATTCTGTGACAATGAGCGGACCTGCAGAGACCGTTTTTGAAGGAGATGTGTTATGATAACCCCAAACATGCATTATTCCGACCTGAAAGATTCCTACTTGTTTTATCATATTGCGCAGAAGACGAATGCCTATCTGGAGGCAAATCCGGGGACACACCTGTACCGCATGGGGATTGGTGATGTTTCCCTGCCGCTTTGTGCTGCAGTCATTAAAGCTCTCCACGAAGCGGTAGATGATCAGGCGGATAAAGAGCGCTTTCATGGATATATGCCGGAGTGCGGCGCGCCGTTTCTCAGAGAGATCATTCAGGATTATTATCACAAGCGAGGTATCGACCTGACATATGAAGAAGTATTTGTATCCAGTGGAGCCAGTGATGAATTGGGAGATATCCTGGACTTGTTTGACAAATCCTCCTCGGCGCTGGTCATTGAACCGGCATACCCGGCATACGTTGATGCAAATGTGATCGCAGGAAGGCAGATCATCCATTTAGCATCGGGGAAAGAGAATGGTTTTCTGCCAGAACCGGATGAGGAGGCAAAGGCAGACCTGATCTATATCTGTTCCCCGAACAATCCGACCGGAGCGGTTTTTGACAAAGCAAAACTGCAGCGTTGGGTGGATTTTGCCAATGCCAATGGTTCAGTGATCTTGTTTGACGCAGCCTATGAAGCATTTATTGAGGATGACTCCTTACCGCACAGCATTTTTGAAATAGAAGGAGCAAAGACCTGCGCGATAGAAATCTGCTCCCTTTCAAAAACAGCAGGTTTCACCGGAACACGTCTGGGGTACACAGTCATCTCAAAAGAGTTAGTTCGGAATGGAATGAGTTTTAATGAGATGTGGGTCCGTAACCGGACAACAAAAACGAACGGCGTTTCCTATATTATCCAAAAAGGAGGAGCAGCCGTCTTTTCAGAAGAAGGACAGCGCCAGATCAGGGAAAATATACAGGTATATAAAAACAATGCAAAAACACTGATGGAGGCACTGGATCAACTCGGAATCTGGTACTGCGGAGGAAAGAATGCGCCATATATCTGGCTGCAATGTCCAAAAGGTTTGAGCAGCTGGGAATTTTTTGATTATCTGCTGCAGGAGATACAGGTGGTTGGAACACCGGGGGAAGGATTTGGAGCCTGCGGGGAAGGATATTTCCGCTTCTCGACATTTGGCAGTCCGGAAGATACGCAGGAAGCAGCAAAAAGACTGGTGCAGTTATTGGAAAAGTAAGCCAAAGCCTGATGGCGCGGCAAAAAGATATATTTATGACAGAGGTATGATATGTGTGGAATTGTAGGATTTACAGGAAAACAAAGTGCAGCACCAATTCTTTTGGATGGACTGAAAAAACTGGAATATCGTGGTTATGATTCAGCCGGCATTGCGGTCATGGATCAGGCTCAGATCGATGTTGTTAAGGTGACAGGCAGGATCGCAAATCTGTGTGAAAAAACAAAGGATGGTGAGGCTGTACCGGGAACATGCGGTATCGGACATACCCGCTGGGCGACACATGGGGCACCGACGGAAGAAAATGCACACCCGCATCTTTCCAATGACGGCCGGTTTGCAGTTGTGCATAACGGCATCATCGAAAACTATATCGCACTGCGTGAGGAGCTGATCAAAGACGGCTATCATTTTGAAAGCGAGACTGATACAGAGGTCATTGTTCATCTGATTGAAATGTATTATGAGGGGGACATGCGCGAAGCACTGATCAGGGCAACAAATCGTTTGCGCGGATCTTATGCTCTTGGTGTGATCTGCACAGAGGAACCGGGAAAGATCTATGCTGTCAGAGAAGCCAGTCCTTTAATCTTAGGTGTTGGTGTCGGGGAAAACTTTTTTGCATCCGATGTCACAGCGCTTGTGAACTATACAAGAAATGTGATCTATCTGGAGGACGGCGAGTTTGCTGAATTGACGGAAGAATCCGTCCGGATCTTTGATGTTTTGGGGAAAACGATCGACAAAAAAGTGACACGCATCCTTTGGGATGTGCAGGCAGCAGAAAAAGGCGGCTATGAACACTTCATGCTCAAAGAGATCATGGAGCAGCCGGGTGCGGTCAAAGCAACGATCGCTCCGCGTATCAGGGATGGGAAAGTCTTTTTTGAAGAATTAAACATAACGCAGGATGACCTGAAGAAGGTCCGCAAGATCGTGATCACGGCCTGCGGCTCTGCTTACTATGCGGGCTGTTCCGGAAAGTATGTGATCGAAAAGCTGGCTCGGATCCCGGTCGAGGTAGAACTGGCCAGTGAGCTTCGTTACAGCGACCCGCTGATCGATGAGCATACATTGCTGATCGTCATTTCCCAATCCGGAGAGACAGCAGATACCATTGCGGCAATGAAAGAATGCAAAGCCAGAGGGGCAAGGACACTGGCCATAGTGAATGTGGTGGGAAGTACAGTCGCAACACTGGCGGATGATACGGTATATACTTGGGCGGGCCCGGAGATTGCGGTCGCAACCACAAAAGGTTTTACCACCCAGGTTGCAGTACTTTATCTTCTGGCCATGCATTTTGCAGATAAGCTGGGACGCCTGCAAGAGAAAGAGGCACACCTTCTCAAAGTGCTGGAGTCGCTGCCTCGTAAGATCCAGCAGGCCATCGATATGAATGCACAGATCCCAGAGCTGGCAAAGAAATACCATTCCAGCAAATCATTATTCTTTATCGGGCGGAATACAGACTATGCCATTGCGCTGGAGGGAGCTCTGAAAATGAAGGAAATCTCCTATCTGCATGCAGAATCCTATGCAGCTGGTGAATTGAAGCATGGTACCATCGCGCTGATCGAAGATCATCAGCCGGTCATCGCGGTATGCTGCAATCCATCCATTATGGAAAAAACACTCAGTAATATAGTAGAGGTGAAATCCCGCGGCGCAGAAGTGCTGGCATTGACGTTTCGGAACAACCAGAAAATTCTGTCAGCAGCAGATGACTTTCTGTTTATTCCAGAGGTTGATCCGGTCTTCTCAGCGGTCGTGGAGATCATTCCGTTACAGCTCCTTGCTTATTATGTTGCTAAGGAAAACGGCTGTGACATCGATAAACCGAAGAATCTTGCAAAATCGGTAACTGTAGAATAAAAGACAAAGCCTTTGGGGGAGGCAAAAGCGATGACAAAGTATATTTTTGTGACCGGCGGCGTGGTTTCCGGTCTGGGAAAAGGAATTACGGCGGCATCTTTGGGAAGACTATTGAAGGCGCGCGGCATGAAAGTGGCCGCACAGAAACTGGATCCATATATCAATGTAGATCCGGGAACGATGAGCCCGTATCAGCACGGAGAGGTTTATGTAACGGAAGACGGAGCAGAAACCGATCTGGATCTCGGTCATTATGAGCGGTTTATTGATGAGGATCTGAACAAATACTCCAATCTCACCACCGGCAAAGTCTATTGGAACGTATTAAATAAAGAGCGCCGGGGAGAGTATCTGGGATCCACAGTGCAGGTCATACCGCACATCACCAATGAGAT
>JAZNHY010000085.1:0-2441 GCA_045577235.1 Lachnospiraceae bacterium | reverse complement strand
GTGCTTCAGCGCCTCTTCCCAGTCATACCAGGGCTTGCCACCATTTTGGGCCTTCAGGGCCATGAACAGGGCAAAATCCGGCAGCCAGGCTGCATTTTCTTCACAGAAGCCATCAAAGGCTTCGCTTCCTGCGAACCGGCTGTAAGCCAGACGCAGAACCGTCAGCCGGTGGTCATACAGCAGGCCGAAGTCTGCTTTTTCTTCCTTCCGGCACCACCGCAGGCCGGTCAGTTCCTGACGGTGCAGAAGCCCGGCTTCCACCAGTTCATCCAGATCGATGAGATAGTGGTTGCCTGCAAATGCGGAGCAGGACTGGTAGGGAGAGTCTCCGAAACCGGTGGGAGACAGGGGCAGGATCTGCCAGAAGCGCTGGCCCGCCGCCTTCAGGAAATCCACAAAGGCATGGGCCTGCTTTCCCATGGTGCCTACACCATAGGGGCCGGGCAGACTGGTAATATGCATCAAAATACCGCTGCTTCGCATGGCGTATTCTCCTCTTTTCAAGACTGCATCACGGCGAAAAAAAGCCGTTTTGAGCAGTTTTCCGGGAAATCATCACAGATAACGTTTCCATTCCGATTCCACAGCACTGTAATAGAGTAATACTTTTTTCCTCTTTTGTCAAGAAAAAACAGGAAAAACTGCCCTGTTTTTCTGCGTTGCCCCTCAAATTCGGATAAATTCATAAAGGAAATCATGTTCCCCGCGTCTGGTATCATCATTCTAACCATAAATTGAAAAAGAAAAACAGACCTGCCGTGTGGTGATATGTACCCAGTTTTCTGGACACTGTCATAAGAATTGAATAATTAACTAGCCATTATGGATGCTTCCCTGAATTTAGAGGGAGGCATCCATTTTGTTTTAGCCTGGATTCTCCTGTTATTGTAATAATCAACATATTCATCTATTGCTGCCGAAAAGGATTCGAAAGAAGTATATTCCTGCTCAAATCCATAAAACATCTCATTCTTCAATCTGCCGAAGAATGTCTCCATAATACAGTTGTCATAGCAATTGCCTTTTCTGGACATAGACTGAACTACACCATACTTTTGCAGTTCTTTCCGATATGTCTCGTGCTGATACTGCCAGCCTTGATCCGAGTGCATAATTAGTCCTTTGACAGAAGGAAAGCGTTCAAATGCCTTGTGGAGCATATCCTTAATTTGCTCCATGTTGGGGCTGAGAGAAAGATTGTAAGAAATAATTTCATTTGAGTTCATATCCAGAATTGGAGAGAAATAACATTTTCCCCATGACAGATTGAATTGAGATACATCCGTTGTCCACTTTTCCAGGGGCTTTTTCGTACTGAAATCTCTGTTGATGATATTGTCAGCAACCTTTCCGACTTCACCTCTGTATGAATGATACTTCTCTTTAGGCCGCTTACCGGCCAGTCCCAGCAGATTCATGATGCGCTGAACCCGTTTATGGTTTACATGGAAACCACGCTTCATAAGTTCCTGGTATACTCGTCTTACGCCATATCTTCCTTTATGTTCATGGAAAATCGTAGTGATTTCTGAAGTTATATCCGCATTTCTTTCCTGCACTTTATCTGTCTTTCCAATCTCATAATAATATGTTGATTTGGACAAACCTATTGCAGGCAGTAAGTACTTTAGTGGATATCCTTCTTCCCGGAGTTCTTTGACGAGCGCTGCTTTTTCGCCTTGAGTTGTGCAGCGTAACGTTCTTCTCTCAAGGCGATTTCTTTTTTTATGACAGCGATCTCCGCACGCATTCGCTCATTCTCTGCTCTAAGTCGAATCATCTCTTCGCGCTCTGATGGGGTCAGTTCTGCCGGTACAACTTTCTTCTTCATATTAGGCTCCTTGGGTGGCCGTCCTTTTCGTTGCTCGACCAATCCCTCATACCCTTTCATTTTATACCGTCTGACCCACTGATACAATAGGCTACGTTCAATTCCTGCAGAAATAGCAACCTTTATGTATGACTCTCCGGCCAGCACTTTAGAAATATACTCGAATTTTTCTTCTGCTGTCCATGCTTTGTTTTGGTTCTTGTGTTGTAAGCTTTCTGGACCTCGCGCCTCTTCTTGTCGAACCCACATTCGTACCATATCGCGGAATCTTCTCTCTTTTACTCCTGCCGGTGTTTCTGCCCATTTCCCTTGCCGATATAGATCCACACACCTTATCTTGTATTCATAACTGTACTTCATGAAAATACCCCCAATACTGGGTGTCCAGTATTGGGGGTACATATCAATGGTTCCTGGTTTTTTCCGTTTTACAGCGTTGCCGCCATGACGGCCTTGATGGTGTGCATCCGGTTTTCAGCCTCGTCAAAGACGATGCTGCGGTCACTTTCAAAGACTTCATCGGTGACTTCCATGCAATCGATGCCGAACTTTTCATGGATCTCCTTACCGATGGAGGTGTTCAGGTCATGGAACGCAGGCAGGCAGTGCA
>JAZNHY010000084.1:0-4846 GCA_045577235.1 Lachnospiraceae bacterium | reverse complement strand
ATTTGAAGAGCCGGAAGAATGCCAGGCACTGTTTGAGTACCTGGGTGACTTCTATTGCGAGGTATGCGAGAAATCCATCGACTACTATAAACCGGATGTCTTAGGCATTGTTGATGATACTGCTGCATGGGGCAACCCATTCGTCTCCCTGGATATGTTCCGGGAGTTCCTGGTCCCACAGTATAAACGTCTTGCTCAGTTCGCTCATGACCGTGATCTTGTTATCACCTATCACAACTGTGGAAAATGCGAGAGCTTCATTGATGACATGGTGAATGTTGTAGGCATTAACGAGTGGAACCCGGCTCAGAACTGCAACGACCTGGCAGCGATCAAGGCAAAATATGGCAACAAGCTGACCCTTTGCGGCTGCATCAACTCTTCACAGACATTCATCGGAGAAATGACAGATGAGCATATCCGCGAGATCGTCTGGGATGTTGCTAATAAATACGCACCAGGCGGCGGATTCCAGTTTATGGTCACCTTCATCATTCCGGACCGCGAGAACAACCCGGAAATGGTCCGCAGAGAGTACTTTGTTAACGAAGTTATGGAAGAAGTCAGCCACGAATTCTACAAAAAATAAGTTAATTGGAGATAGATACATCTTCTCTGTGAAACACAGTTCACATGAAATATTAAACCCCCGAACCCAGATTGGATTCGGGGGTTTTTATTACTATTGTGTGACAATTATTAATACTTCCTGAACTTTTCCCTCATTGCTTGCGCAGGATGATCCTACTATGCTACATTTTTCTATAGCTTATCGCATTCGGGCCAATTCCCTTGTCGCAAGTTAGATCCTAAAAACGACTATGACATCTACGGCCCGACTTTTCGCAAATCAATTGGTCCTGTAGAAAAATAACTGCATTTGGGCCCGACTTTTTATCTATATTTTCGGGCCTAGGGATTACTGTTCGTTTCCAGGCCCGACTATTCTCTACCTATTTCGGGCCCAATGTTCAACGTTCATTTTCAGGCCCGACTTTTTGTCAAATCTTTCGGGCCCAAAATACAATTTTGCTTTTCAGGCTCTATCCTCATCTGTATTTTCGGGCTCAAAACGCTCTGCCTCCTATCGGGCTCAATTATTGATCCCCTAATCCTTCTCTACCGCATTGAAAAGCTATTATTCCCCATTTCAATTTAATCATATGAAAGGAGACTTATCATGGATGACACATTATATTTCAAAAAGAAAAAACACGAATTGGAAGCTTTGATCTCTCAGCTCGAGCTACGGTTAAACAGCCAGATCAACGGCACTCTTCGAGTGAGTTCTGCACATGGATATAACAAGTATTATCTGTGCAGACGTGAAGCACAGGAAGGGGTCCCCAAACAGCAGTATCTGGGAAAAAAGGATTTGGAAACTGTCCGACAGCTGGCTCAACAGGAATATGAAAAGCAGCTTTTGGCCGTTGCCCGATCCCTTTTGCGTAAAGCCACAGAAAAAGCTGAGGCGTATGATGATCATCCCTTACAGATGGTTTATGAATCCCTTCATGACGCACGCAAAGCACTTGTGACACCTTTGGTAATCAGCGATGAAGACTATGCCGCGCGTTGGATGAGTCAAAAATACGAACCGGGTTTTTTCTCAAAAAACTCTCCGGAATTCTATTCAGAAAAAGATGAGCGAGTCCGTTCAAAATCCGAAAAGATCATTGCTGATAAATATTACCGGAAAGATATCCCTTATCTATACGAATTGCCTCTGAATCTGAAATATGAAAACCGTGTGATCACTATCCGTCCGGACTTTACCGTATTGAATAAGCGAACACGGCAGATATTTTTTCATGAGCACTTTGGGATGATCGACAATTCCGATTACGCTAACCAGTGTCTGAAAAAGTTAGAACTCTATGCGGCAAATGGAATATTTCCGGGCAATAATCTGTTGATTACGATGGAAAGCAGCACTCACCCTTTAAGAGAACATTATTTAAATCTTATAATTGAAACATATTTGCAGTAAGCATCACCCCTTTTAAATAAGTATTGGCCCTGTTAAATTAAAAACTGATCAAATGCCAAACATGCAAATAAAAAACCATAAATGGGATAGATAGACAAACAGGAAAAACTATGCTATGATTCCTTCGTTTTGCGGGCTTTGTTCCTGCAAAACAACAGGAAAAAGAAAGGCACTTTAAGGTAAGTGTAGGAAAATGAGGTACAGATCGTGATCATCAATAACAGGAAATTGAATAAGTGGTTTTGTTTGCATATGCCAAAAGTCAGATGAATCACGGAATTTTAAGATAAAGAATCTTCCGGATACACCTGTTTGCGTATGCAGACAGGTGTATTTTTGCGAGGAGAATTAATGAGACAGAAGAAAACAAATCAATCTGCAAACCCGTTATGGACACGGGATTTCACAATATTGACCCTGGGAAGCGTCGTTTCCATGCTTGGAAATGCAATGTCCGGCTTTGCCCTGAGTTTAATGGTCCTGGATATTTCCGGGTCCACGCTGCTTTTTGCGCTTTACATTTCCATGTATACGCTTCCACAGATCGTTATGCCGGTCTTTTCCGGCGCTATTTTAGACCGCTTCTCCAGGAAGAAGACTATTTATACGCTGGATTTTATCTCCGCGGGACTGTATCTGCTGATGGCCGTGGTCCTTTTTATCGGCTGGTTTTCCTTCCCGCTCTTTCTGATCTACTGTTTTATACTCGGATCGATCGAGAGCATCTACATGGTAGCTTATGAGAGCTTTTATCCGCTGCTGATCTCGGAAGGAAATTACCAGAAGGCCTACTCCATCGCCAGCGTACTGGAAACATTTTCGGCCGTTATGATCCCAGTCTCCACATTCCTGTACAACCGGATCGGCATGGCTCCGCTCTTGTTTGTCAACAGCATCTGCTTTGCCGTGGCAGCCATTATGGAGACGCAGATCCGTAAGGATGAGCAATATATTGAGAGTCAGAAACTGACCGCTTCCAGGGATCTTGGCCACATCCGGCAGATGTTTAAGGATACAAAGGAAGGATTCCAATATCTATATTCCGAAAAAGGTCTGCTGGCAATTGCTGTTTACTTTGGTTTTTCATCGCTTGCCATGGGTGTTTCCAGTGTGATCACACTACCCTATTTTAAAAGCACTTTTGCGAATGGCGAATATATATACATGCTTGTCTGGGGATCAGCACTTGTTGCCCGGGCGATTGGCGGAGGTTTGCATTATAAACTGAAGATCCCTGCACACCTTAGGTACGGTATTGCGCTGGCGGTGTATATCCTGATCTCTCTGTTTGAGGCCTTTTACCTGTTCCTTCCGATCCCGTTTATGATGATCTTATGCTTTCTGAACGGACTCGGCGGCGTAACAAGCTATACCATCCGCATCTCTGCCACCCAAAGCTATGTGCCGGACGAGAAAAAGGGCCGGTTCAATGGTGTCTTCGGGATGATCAATACCATTGGCGCACTGGGCGGCGAGCTGATCGCAGGATTATTGACCCTGTTCATGCCGGAGCGGCTTGTTCTGATGTCTGCTCTGCTTCTGTGTGCCGTTTCAGCCGTGGTCGTGATCGGCGGAGGACACAAATCCGTCTCTGCAATCTATAACCGGCAGCAGTAATACCTGATGATGCATACGGACATGATGAAAGATAATTCATCATGTCCGTCTTTTATTCTCTAACATTTCCGTGTATAATAAAAAAACAGCCGGCTTCCCGTTTTAACAGCAATAACAGCCGCTTCTGTATTTTGTGTAATATGGAAAAAAACAAGTTTCATCGCAATTCCAAATATTTTACGATCACGGTCTATGCTGTAGTAGGCTTTCTGATCTGTGCGCTCCTGGTAAAGGTCATTTTCCAGTTTTCCATTATTTGGAATGCTGTCAAGGTGATCCTCGGTGTGCTGACACCGTTTGTTGTCGGTGCGATCATTGCTTATCTGATCAACCCGATGTTCAAGTTTTTTGACTTTACCTTCTTTGGAAAATGGCTCCATATGACAAAAAGGAGAAAACTGCGTAAGACGCTTTCTCTTCTCCTTGCTTATATTATCGTATTCGGTATTATTGCTGCCCTGATCTATATTATTGCGCCACAGTTTGTAAGCAGCATCCGGTCACTGATCGACACCATCGGGGCCTTCTCCAAAACTGTGCAAGAATGGATCGCGAATATACAAGTCCATTTCAAAAACCTGAATCTGGCCTTTCTGACAGAACACCTCAACACACTCGTTCCAAAGCTTCTTACACGGCTGCAGGAGTGGGCAGAAAACTTTTTGAGCGGGCTTGTATCCACCAGCGTGGGGGTGATCTCAGGCATTATCAATGCCATTCTTTCCATTTTTGTTTCTATCTATATTTTATCGGATAAGATCAATCTGGAAAAAAACATCCGGAAACTATACTACGCGGTATTCAAACAAAACAAGGCTGCCACAGTCTCCCGTATTTCCCGGGAATGCTCTAATATTTTCAGCAATTTCTTCACGGGAAAGATCTTTGATTCCCTGATCATCGGTATTTTATGCGGAATCGGCATGCTGATATTAAGGCTTCCGTATCCGCTTCTGATATCTGTCATAGTCGGCGTTACTAATATCATTCCGTATTTCGGACCTTTTATCGGTGCGATCCCGAGTATTCTGATCATGTTGATGACAGGCTGGAAACAAGCCTTGATCTTTACGATCTTCATCATCGTTCTGCAACAGCTTGACGGAAACCTGATCGGTCCGAAGATCATTGGCAATTCGACTGGTTTAAGTCCGATCTGGGTTCTTTTTGCAATCACCGTTGGCAGCTGGCTTTGGGGAATTGGCGGAATGATCTTTGGTGTGCCGGTCATGGCTGTAA
>JAZNHY010000083.1:0-3076 GCA_045577235.1 Lachnospiraceae bacterium | reverse complement strand
CTTCTGGACTATAATATTCAGGCTATCGTAGAGAAATGGATCGCTGCGACCCAGGCAGAGACCAACGCCAAGACGGTTGGTGCTGTGCTGATGAATCCGCAGACCGGCGAAGTTTATGCGATGGCTGACAGCGGCAGCTTTGACCCGAATAATCCAAGGGATCTTTCTCATCGCTATACCCCGGAGCAGATCGCGGCTATGAGCGATGCAGAGACAACGGACGCTTTAAGTGATGTTTGGAGAAACTTCTGCATTACCCAGAGTTACGAGCCGGGATCCACGTTTAAACCATTTACTGTTGCGATGGGAATTGAAGAGAGCAAGATCTATCCGACCGATACTTTTGACTGCATCGGTCATGAGGATTTCTTTGTCGATACACCGTGGCAGAGGACCATCTGGTGCTACAACCGTGGCGGCGACGGCACCATGGATGTGAAAGGCGCGCTGACACGTTCCTGCAACATCTCCCTGGCGCAGATGTCCCAGCGCATCGGCATCGATATCTTCTGCAAATATCAGAGGAAGTTCGGATTTGGCCAATATACGGAGATTGACCTTCCGAACGAAATGAGCTGTGAACCGCTGTTATATACCGTGGACAATATGACAGTGCTGGACCTTGCGACCAACTCTTTTGGACAGAACTTCAACACCACGATGATCCAGCTGGCAACCGGCTTCAGCTCCATCATCAACGGCGGCTATTTATACCGTCCGTTCGTGGTCAAAGATATTTACAATGGAAACAATGAACTGATCAGGTCCTTTGACCGGGTCCTGGTTGCGCAGACTATCTCTCAGGGAACCAGCGATTATGTCAAGGATTGTCTGCGTTCGGTCGTTACCGAAGGTACCGGACAGGCTGCCGCTGTTGAAGGATACAAGATCGCAGGCAAGACCGGTACGGCACAGAAATACGATAAAACAGAGGATGTCTACGTGATCAGCTTTATCGGCTTTGCTCCATATGATGATCCGCAGGTCGTCTGCTACGTGGCTATCGATGAACCTGCCACCGGTGATGCCAGCCGGTTTGCTTCAGAATTATTTCACAATATTATGGTAGAAGTATTATCTTATATGAATATTGCTCCGGATGATGTATGATAGAGCGGTTGTGAGTGAGGTTTTGAGGATGAATTGGATTACATTGATTGCTTTAGGAATCGGCTTTGTTGTGGGGATCATTCTGATCCCGGTTTTTATTCCTATTCTGAAAAAACTGAAATTCGGCCAGCAGGTTCGGGAAGACGGCCCACAGGCGCATCTGAAAAAATCGGGCATCCCGACGATGGGCGGCATCTGCATCATCATCGCGATGCTGATCGGCACTCTGGTTTTCGTCGGTGTTAATCCGGCATTTGTACTGCCGGTCGCTGTCACAACTTTTCTTTACGCTCTGATCGGCTTTCTGGATGATTATCTGAAGATCAAAAAACATCAGTCAGAAGGACTGAAGGCATGGCAGAAAATGGCGCTGCAGATCATTTTTATGGTCGCTTTGATGCTGTATGTGGCGCTTGGAACCCCAAATGGGACATCGACCATGATCCCGTTCTACGGCATGGTGGATCTGAAGGGATGGTTTTATCCGATCGCCATTCTTGCCATTCTTGGCACGGTCAACGGAGCTAACTTTACGGACGGCCTGGACGGTCTGGCTTCCAGCGTGACCATTGTGATCGCACTGTTCTTCACACTGGCGGTCGCTAAGATCAATCATATGCTGGACCCGGCATCGCTGGCGATGATCGGTGCGCTTTGTGCGTTTCTGATCTACAATCATTATCCGGCTAAGATCTTTATGGGAGATACCGGCTCGCTGGCTTTGGGCGGTTATGTTGCGGCGGAAGCATTCCTGCTGAAGATGCCTATTTTCCTGATCCTGGTAGCTTTTATCTACCTGATCGAGATCATCTCCGTCATGCTACAGGTTGGCTATTTTAAATTAACGCATGGCAAGCGGATCTTTCGGATGGCACCGATCCATCATCATTTTGAGCTGGGCGGCTGGTCCGAGGTGAAGGTTGTCTGTGCGTTTACTATTATTACAATTATTTTATGCGCGATTGCGTATTTTGGAATCAGATAGGAAGAAGAACAATGGAACTGAATGGCAAAAAAATTCTGATTTTTGGTATGGGTGTTAGCGGCAAAGGTGTCGCTAAACTGCTTTCGCATCTGGACGTTTCGATGGTCCTTTACGACGGAAACACGGATCTGGACAAGGAGGCTCTTTTAAATGAGCTGAATCTGAAGGACAGAGCGGAAGTGGTGACAGGCGAGCTGAACGAAAAATCTTTTGATGGTATAGACATCTTAGCGCTCAGTCCGGGTATCTCCATCAACGCTCCTTATGTCAAGATGGCTAAAGAATGCGGCGTGAAGGTGCTGGGTGAAGTGGAGATCGCTTACGAGATATCCAAAGGACGGCTGGCTGCGATTACCGGAACCAATGGAAAAACGACGACAACAGCGCTGACCGGCGAGATCATGAAGGCAGCGTTTGAGAAAGTTTTTGTGGTCGGAAACATAGGCACGAGCTTTGCTTCTGTGGCTACGGAGACCACGGATGACTGCGTGATCGTGGCGGAGATCTCCAGTTTTCAGCTGGAATCCATGGAGGAATTTCATCCGGAAGTTTCCGCTATTCTGAATCTGACGCCGGATCATCTGGACCGCCATGGTACGTTTGACAACTACGCTATGACCAAGCTTTCTATCACAGATCGTCAGACGGCGGATGAAACCTGTGTCATTAATTATGACGATGAATATCTGCGCGAGATCTCATGCAATATCACACCGCATATCTGCTATTTCTCCTTAAAGGAAGATCTGGCGGAAGGCATCGTGCTGGATGGCGATGTGATCACCTATAAGAAGGGCGGGAAAGTGACGCCAATCATCAACCGCTACGATATGAACCTGCTGGGTGACCATAACGTGGAGAATATTATGGCGGCCTGCGGCATCGCTCTGGCGATGGGTGTGGATCTGGATGTGATCCGTGAGACGGTCCGCAATTTTAAGGCTGTTGAGCATCGGATCGAATACGTCTGCACCAAGAATG
>JAZNHY010000082.1:0-1739 GCA_045577235.1 Lachnospiraceae bacterium | reverse complement strand
AGCAAATTGTGATCAGCACGGATATCCGCGGTCACCATACTGGATGGTGATCCATTTCTTTTCTGTGAATTCATCAACAGAGAAAGCACTGTCTTCTCTGCCCATTCCACTCTGTTTCACGCCGCCAAACGGTGCTCTTCTGGATCCCATAACGGTAGAGTCATTTACATGAACCATACCAGATTCCATCTGTGGAGCAAGTGTCAAAGCTGTTGAAATATCGTTCGTCAGAAGGGCTGAGGAAAGCCCATAGGTATTATCATTGCAAAGTCTTAATGCATCGTCTGCATCATTTGCCTTGGTGATATGAATGATCGGGCCAAAGCACTCTTCGTAGAAGATACGCATATCAGTTGTCACATCTGCCACAACGGTCGGTGCATAATATGGTCCTTCATGAGTTCCGCCTGCTAAGACTTTTGCGCCCTTGCCAACAGCATCAGCGATCAGCTCATCAATAAATGCACATTTTTCTTCATGGATCAACGGTCCTACGATTGTCGTCACTTCTTCAGGCGGTCCAACTTTGATGCCTTCTGCTTTCGTCTTCATAGCCTCGCAGAACGCATCATAGATTGGTGCTTCTACAATAACTCTTGCACCAGCCATACAGATCTGGCCCTGGTGGAAGTATGCACTGAATGCGCAGATATCAACAGCTTTTGCAATATCAAAATCTTTTAACACGATGATCGGATTCTTACCACCCATTTCAAGCGCGCATTTTGTCAGGTTTTCTGCTGCTTTCACGGCAATCTTTTTACCTGCTGCTGTGGACCCGGTAAATGCGACCATTTTCACTCTTGGATCCGCGATCACCGTTTCTGCCAGATCTGCGCTCATCGGCAGTACACTAAAGACACCCTTTGGAAGTCCAGCTGCCTCCAGACATTCCGCGATCATCAGTCCGGTAACCGGAGTATCACTTGACGGTTTTAAGATAAAGGAATTTCCAACTGCAATTGCCGGAGCCACTTTATTTAAGCAAAGGAGCACCGGATAATTAAACGGACCAATTCCAAGTACAACTCCCAAAGGCTGTGGAACAAAGGCCGATACCTGTCCCGGCATATCTGCCGGATACAACTGGCCGTCGACTCTTCTGCACTCTCCTGCAGCTGCCCGGAAAATATTGACACACTCTTCCAGTTCTCCCATGGTCTTCATGAATGCTGAACCGCTTTCTGCGATCAGCCGTCCTGCAAAGGATTCCATATTTGCAGCCAGATAATCTGCAGCTTTCAGAAGAACTGCCTCTCTTGATTCCGGAAGCAGTGCTCCCCATTCTTTTTGAGCTTCTACTGCTTTGCTGATTGCTGTTTCAATCTCGGCAGGTCCTGCAAAATGCACGTTTGCAAACACGCTTCCGTCCGCCGGATTTAAATCTTCCTTAACTGTTCCGCTTTCTGTTGCGGTCCATTCCCCCGCCAGAAAAAGTTTATATTCCTGCATGTTCCTTCTCCTTTAAATATTATTTTTAAAAGTCTACATTCTGTGCTCAGCACGTGAGATGATGTCATTCTGCATTGCCTCGGTCATATCCACGAAATATGCAGAGAAGCCTGCAATACGCACAACCAGATTGTGATATTTCTCCGGGTTCTTCTGCGCCTTTCTTAGCGTTTCACCATCGACCACATTGTACTGGACTTCCATGCCGCCCTGATTGAAATAGGTCTGGGTCAGGTGCTCCAGCTTGGTAATGCCCTCATCTCCCTGCAGGGAAGTCGGATGGATCT
>JAZNHY010000081.1:0-19709 GCA_045577235.1 Lachnospiraceae bacterium | reverse complement strand
GTACAGAATGGCATTTTACATTGTGAGTGAGGATATCACAGAAATGGAAGTCGACGTGGTCGTAACAGCAGCAAATGCACAGCTGGCCGGAGGCGGTGGTGTGGATGGCGCGATCCATCGGGCGGCAGGTCCGAATCTGGCTAAAGCCTGCGCGGAGATTGGCGGATGTGAAACCGGCGATGCTGTGATTACCTGGGGTTATAATCTGGATGCCATCTATGTGATCCATGCAGTAGGTCCGATCTATCGTGATGGAAATCATGATGAAGAAAAGCTGCTCCGCAGTGCTTATGAAAAATCAGTGGAACTGGCAGTGACCCATGGATGCCGCAGCGTAGCCTTCCCGCTGATTTCAGCTGGTGTTTATGGTTATCCAAAAGAGGCAGCATTGGATATTGCAGTGGAGGAACTTAAAAAAGCGGCTGCAGAAAATGAAAAACTGGACTTTTATTTAACGCTTGTTGATGCAAATGCTTTTGAAATGGCAAAGACAAAATACGAGGAGTATTTAGAATAAAAATACATCATGGCAATGACTTGAAAAAGACCGTTAGAAACGGTCTTTTTTCTTTATTTATCAGCCAATTTACCACTCTGCTTTGTTGACGTAAAAAGTGTTTCCCTGTATAATGAATTGAATCAAAATTGCGTCATTATGCCCTGACGTTTGATTGTTGTAACCTTGCAACAGTTTTTTGTATGTCCGGGCCTGTCAGATAACTAGAAAAGGGAGAACTGAAATGAGAGATATTTTTGAGAAATGCTACGAACCGCAATTGCAGGATCTGTTGAGAGAAGCTGGTATATATCCATATTTCCGTGCTTTGGAAAGCCGTCAGGATGTGGAAGTTATTATGGAAGGCAAACGCAGGATCATGTTGGGTTCCAATAACTATCTCGGATTGACTGTGCAGCCGGAAATTATTGAAGTAGGCGTGAAAACAATTGAAAAGTATGGTACCGGATGTTCCGGATCCAGATTTCTGAATGGAACACTGCAGATGCATTATGAATTGGAAGACGAACTGAAGACATTCCTTCGCAAAGAGGACTGTATCACGTTCCCGACCGGATTCATGAGCAATCTTGGAATTATATCATCAGTAGTCGGACGTCATGATTATGTCATCGTCGACAGAGAAGATCATGCATCCATCTACGATGCATGCCGGCTGAGCTATGGCAAGATGGTGCGTTATAAACATGCAGATATGGAAGACCTGGAGCGAGTTCTCCAGACTGTTCCGGATGAAAGCGGTGCGCTGATCGTTACAGATGGTGTGTTCAGCATGGGCGGTGATATTGCAAAACTTCCGGAGATCGTAGCTTTGGCAAAGAAATACGGTGCACGAGTGATGGTTGATGATGCACATGGACTTGGCATCTTAGGCGAAGGCGGCAGAGGAACTGCTAATTATTTTGATCTTGAAGATGATGTGGATATTTATATGGGCACATTCTCCAAATCCCTTGCCAGCCTGGGCGGCTATATGGCAGCGGATGCAAAGATCGTTGATTATGTGCGGCATTCAGCTCGTCCATATATGTTCGCTGCATCTATTCCTCCGGCGCAGACGGCAGTTGCATTGGCTTCTCTGCGTTATCTGGAAGCCCATCCGGAACTGCCGGAAAAACTGCAGAATAATGCAGCCCGTTTCCGCAAAAATCTGATTGACAGGAACGTGGAAATTATCGAGGCACCTACACCAATCGTTCCGATTTATACCTACTCAGCAGAGAATACTCTGGTGAAACAGAAAAATATGTATGAAGAAGGAGTCTATGTGAATTCCGTTCTGCCTCCGGCATGTGCACCGGGAGAGTGTCTCCTTCGGACCAGTCTGATGGCAAGTCATACGGACGAGCTGATCGATGAAGCATCAGACATTATCGCAAAGGTGATGCATCATGATGATTCTGAGATCCTTGCACAGCTGAAATTTGAACGATAAAGGATCGGATTAAAATGGGAAAAGTAGCAGTTGTTACCGGCGGATCATCGGGTATCGGACTTTGTACAGCAAGAAGCCTGAAAGAAAAGGGCTGCACTGTATATGAACTAAGTCGTCACGAAGGGACAGATGAATTCCTGCATATTACAGCCGATGTTACAGATGAGGCACAAGTTGCCAGCGCCATTGCGCAGGTGATGGAAAAAGAAGGCCGTATTGATCTGGTGGTAAACTGCGCAGGCTTTGGCATCAGCGGAGCTACGGAGTTTACAGAAACAGAAGATGCAAAGCGGCAAATGGAAGTAAACTTTTTTGGCATGGTGCATATGAATAAAGCTGTTCTTCCGATCATGCGCAAGCAAGGGGGCGGGAGGATCATCAATATCAGCAGTGTTGCAGCACCGATCCCTATCCCGTTCCAGACCTATTACTCTGCCAGCAAAGCTGCCATCAGTTCTTATACTTGTGCATTAGCGAATGAAGTGGCGCCTTTTGGTATCTCCGTATGTGCGATCCTTCCGGGCGATACCTTCACCGGCTTTACAAAAGCCAGAAAAAAATCTGTAGAAGGTGACGATGTCTACGGAGGCAGGATCTCCCGCAGCGTGAAAGTGATGGAGCATGACGAAATGAATGGGACAGACCCAAGCGTTACCGGTGCCTACATAGCAAAGATCGCATTTAAAAAGAATGTGAAGCCGTATTATGCAGTCGGTTTCAAAAATAAACTGTTTTGTCTGATCATGAAGCTTTTGCCGATCGGTCTTTCGAATAAACTGGTTGGAATGATCTATGCTAAATAATAAAAAAGTTCAGATCATGTCGAAAATTGCTCTCTACGAACATGGAGAAGGCAAGGAGACATTAAAACTGAACAAATATCTCAAAGACGATTATACATCTGTAAAGTTATTAAGTTCTCTGCCGCTTGGTATATTAACGGCTTTGTTGATTACAGCCCTGGTGTTTTGCATGGATACGGACTGGCCGCTGAAATTATACAGCAGCATTGGGGGAACTTTAGCAGTAATGATATATGTCGGAGCATTTGTGGTTTTCGTTGTCCTGTACTGTTTTTTCTCGGCATATATGTTTAAGCTGAAATATGACAGACACCGGGGAAACCTGAGAAAATATGGATTGGATCTTAAAAGATTAGAAACGATCTATTCTGAAGAACAGAATGAACAAACTGATAAGTTTTCGAAATAGAATAGAGAGCATTTACCTGAAGCACAGCCGTGTGCTGGGTTTTGTCGGAAGAATGCTTATCACCTTTGCTTGTTTGATGATCCTGCGCAGCAGTGTGGATTTTAACAGTATTTTATCCAGCCTGTGGGCAGTGATCCTTTTATCGGTTATTTGCGGATTTGTGCCGCTGCGGTTTCTTATGGTGATCGTGCTGGCATATACTGTGGCTCAGGTGTTTACCTTGTCCACCGCGCTGGGAATCGTTTTTCTGATCATTCTGGCGATCATGTATCTGCTGTTTTTCCGGTACGCGCCTACTTACGGACCGGCACTGATGCTGCTGCCAATCATGTTCCTGCTTCGCATACCGGTCCTGATCCCGATCCTTCTGGCCATTATGGGTCCTGCGGTTTCCGTGATCGTCGTCATATTCGGAACGATCTTTTATTACCTGATCTATTACCTGGATATGAATGCAGCTACATTTGCCAGCGCTACCGGAACACTGGAGTTTACTAAAGTGGAGATCCTGGTAGAGGGCGTGTTCCGGAATAAAGAATATATTTTGATCCTTGCAGTTTTATTTGCAGTTTTTATGATCGTGCATTTCCTGAAACGTATCAACGCCAATTATTCTGTGGAGATTGCGATTGCGGTTGGAACGGGCGCATACATTGTATTGTCGCTGGCAGCAGAACTGGCTCTGCACACACTGACGACACAGCGGCTTTTAACGTTCGTGATTGGAGGCCTTGTCTCCGGCGCACTGGCACTTTTGATCAACAGCATCTATCGTCCGCTGGATTACTCCCGTACGGAGACCGTGGAATTTGAAGATGATGAATATAACTATTATGTAAAAGCAGTACCGAAAGCGACTTTTGAAAAAGAGCGTGTGCAGGTCAAACGTATTAACAAGAGGAAGATCCTTTGAGCTTTTTACAAAATATCATTTCATATTTTCATAAATACTTTTCTTTGACTTCGATCACGGTTATCGATGTGATCGAGATCATTATCATTGCGATCCTTTTTTACTACCTGCTTATCTGGTTTAGAAGGACCAGAGCATGGACATTGTTTAAAGGTATTGTTGTGATCCTGGTTGTTGTGCTGTTAGCAGCAATCTTTAATTTCAATACGATCCTCTGGATCGCATCCAAAACATTGAGCGTGGGTGTCATCGCCCTGATCATTATTTTCCAGCCGGAACTTCGCAGGGCGTTGGAGCAGCTGGGACGGCGGAGTATTTTCCGCGGGATCTTTTTCTCCTCCGGATCAA
The DNA here is from genome assembly GCA_045577235.1 of Lachnospiraceae bacterium. GTDB lineage: Bacteria > Bacillota > Clostridia > Lachnospirales > Lachnospiraceae > RGIG5612. The sequence goes on along the minus strand of JAZNHY010000081.1, from coordinate 15,284 downwards.
AGAAACTGCGCTTCTCCGACAGAATGGTAGAGGAGATCCTGAAAGCTGTTACTGATCTTTCCAGAGATAAGACCGGAGCATTGATCTGTCTGGAGATGAATGTCGGACTGGGCGAATATGAACATACCGGTATTGTTCTGGACAGCGTGGTTTCCAGTCAGTTGCTGGAAAATATTTTTGAAGATAAAACTCCTCTGCATGATGGAGCAGTCATCATCCGGGATGAGCGCATCGTTGCTGCGACCTGTTATCTCCCGATGTCTGCAAGCAGAACTTTAAATAAAAAATACGGAACCCGTCATCGCGCAGCGTTGGGCTTAAGCGAAGTGACGGATGCTTTTACGATCGTGGTATCAGAAGAAACCGGTGCCATTTCCCTGGCACTTGGCGGACATCTGTACGAAGATCTGGATACAGGAGAACTCAAGAAGAGGCTCCTGGATGCGCAGGCTGGAACGATTGAAGAAAGCCTGATATCTAAAATTAAGAAAGGAGAGAAAGACCATGACCAAAGTCAAAGCGTTCCTGAAGAAGTGGATCGTCAATAATATTGGTTATAAGATTTTGGCCATTGTCTTTGCTTTTGTCCTTTGGCTGGTAATCTTAAACACAACGGATCAGGATATGACGCGTACCATTTCCAATATCCCGGTCACGATTGAAAATGAATCGGTGGTCCTGGATGGCACACATGTATATACCGTGGAAATGGGAGAAACGGCAACTGTCGTCGTCTCCGGCAAGAGGAGTGTGATCAATACTCTAACGCCATCAGATTTTTCCGCGACAGCAAACTTTGCGGAACTGTCTTTGACAAACGCAGTTCCGATCCATATTGAACTGACGGGAGAAAAAGCCAGATATGCTAATTCTGTGACTATCAACCAGAAGACCATGAGCATGGTCATCAATCTGGAAGATGTGGTGGAGCAGACTTTTGATGTGCAGGTATCTTTAAGAGGAGAGCCAAAGGAAGGTCTGATCATCGAAGACGCAGATACTTCACCGGCGATGGTGACCTTGACGGCACCGGAATCTGTCATTGCGCGAGTCTCCCATATCACAGTAGAAGTGGATGCAACGCAGGTGCAGGGTGATGCGCAGCTGGAGTGCGAACCGGTCATCTATGGCTTTGACGGAAGAGTTATTGCACAAAATGATGATGTGTACCTGGATTACCCGGTGGTGACAGTGAACATTATGACAAAGGCGACCAAGCTGGTTCCGCTTTCCATTACGCCAGTCGGAACTCCGGAAGCAAAATATACGCTGAGCGGCATCACCTATTCAAAGAGCGGAGTGACTCTGAAGGGAGATGCAGAAGTACTGGAAGGCATTGAAGCCCTGCAGATTCCGGGAGAGCTGCTGAATATAGAAGGTGCGAAAGAGGATGTGAAGATCACGATCGATCTGTCCGCTTATCTGCCTGAGGGAGTGACTCTGTATAAAGACACCGGAAGTGTTACGATCACAGCAACGATCACAAAAGAAAAAGAAAACGGAGTAACAAACGGCGAGGAAGAAACTGATCCAACCATCTAGAAAGGATTCGACATGAAAATATTAGTGACCGGAGGAGCCGGCTATATCGGAAGCCATACTGTAGTGGAATTACTGGAGGCAGGACATGAAGTCGCTGTGATCGATAATCTGTCCAATGCTTCCTCCCGTTCTCTTGAAAGAGTAGCGCAGATTACAGGAAAGAAAGCTGCTTTTTACGAGGCCGATATCCGCGATGATATCAAATTGGAAGAAATCTTTTTACAGGAAAAACCGGATGCAGTCATTCATTTTGCAGGATTGAAGGCAGTTGGAGAATCCGTAGAGATTCCTCTGAAATATTTTGACAACAATATCGGAGGGACATTAACGCTCCTTCATATTATGAAAAAAACAGGCTGCAAAAACATGGTCTTTTCCTCTTCTGCAACCGTTTACGGAAAACCGGAGAGCGTACCGATCCGGGAAGATTTTCCAACCGGGGCTACCAATCCGTATGGCCGGACAAAGCTGATGATCGAGGATATCTTGAAAGATCTCTATCGTTCTGATCCTTCCTGGAATGTGATCCTGCTTCGGTATTTCAATCCGATTGGTGCGCATGAGAGCGGCCTGATTGGAGAAGATCCTTCCGGTATTCCGAATAATCTTTTGCCATATGTCGCAAAAGTAGCTGTTGGAAAACTGAAAAAGGTCAGCGTTTTTGGAAACGATTATGATACACCGGACGGAACCGGCGTGCGGGATTACATCCATGTGGTGGATCTTGCAAAAGGCCATATCAAAGCAATCGAGAAAATCGAGAAAGAAGGACAGGTCGGATGTAAGACCTATAATCTGGGTACTGGTACCGGTTATAGTGTCCTGGATATTATCAAAGCATTTGGAGAAGCATGCGGCAAGGAGATCCCTTATGTGATAACCGGCAGAAGGGACGGCGATGTAGACACTGTTTATGCAGATCCGGCGCTTGCTGCAGAAGAACTGGGCTGGAAAGCAGAATATGATTTGCAGAAAATGTGCGCAGACACCTGGAGATGGCAGAGCCAGAACCCGGATGGATATGGCAGATAAAAACTAATTTATGACAGGTAATGAAGGCAGAGAGCCTTATAAAAGATTAATCGTATTCACAGAAGTGGTCATACTGGTTGCAGTGCATTCCATTCTGTTTGCAATCCTCTGGAACAGCCAGTATAAAGAGTCCATCGAACTGCCGTTCTTCCGGCGTGGTAACTGGGCCATGATTGCTATCTATCCGATCCTCATGTTAGCATTGGGAAAAGTGTTTGGAATCTTCCGCCTGGCGATGGCCAGAGTTGCGGATCTGATCCTTTCTTTTCTTGCCACGCTTTTCTTTGTTAATCTGTTGATGTACTTTGAGCTGCTTTTGCTCATCCGTTCTTCTTATCCTTCCATCGTGCCGCTTTTGCTCCTGTTCCTGATCGAATGCGGGATCACTGCGGTATGGTTTATTATCGTTCGGATCCTGAATAATCATATTTATCCGCCGCATGATATGGTGCTGATCCATGGAGATTATCCTGCCGATGACATCGTCCGCAGCATGAACCAGAGGAATGACCGTTATCATATCAAGGCAAAGGTAAATATTAATGAAGGAATGAATAAAGTCATGGCGGCCATTGAAGAGCATGAAGCAGTCGTGATCTCTGACCTCCCTGCTACTGAGCGCAATGATGTGGTTAAATACTGCTATGCTTCCGGCAAGCAGTTATATATGCTCCCGAAACTGACGGATATCATCATCCGCAGTTCCGAAGAACTGCATGTTTTTGATTCGCCGGTCCTTTTAAATAAGAACTTCGGCCTGACCTTCGATCAGCGTCTGATCAAACGCACCATGGATATTGTTGTTTCCGGATTGATGATCATTTTAAGCAGCTGGCTGATGATCCTGATCGCGATCGCGATCAAAATAGATGACAAAGGTCCTGTGTTTTACCGGCAGAAACGTTTGACACGGGATGGAAAAATCTTTCGGATCATCAAATTCCGCAGTATGAAGATGGATGCGGAAAAAGAAGGACCGCAGCTTTCTAAAAAAGAAGATGACCGTGTGACACGTGTCGGACGGGTAATCCGGGCAATGCATCTGGATGAATTGCCGCAGGTCTTTAATGTGTTTGGCGGATCCATGTCCCTGGTCGGGCCTAGACCGGAGCGCCCGGAGATCATGCAGCAGTATAAAGAGAATGTCCCGGAGTTTTATTACCGGTTAAAAGTCAAAGGCGGCCTGACCGGGTATGCCCAGGTTTATGGAAAATATAATACAACGCCTTATAACAAATTGCGGCTGGATCTGACTTACATTCAGAATTACAGCCTGTGGCTGGATATCAAGTGCATGGTGCAGACCATTAAGATCCTGTTTGAAAAAGAAAACACGGAAGGTATTGATCAGGATCAGACTACGGCACTTCCAAAGGGATAAAGAGAGCAAAAGGGCATCTGTTTCAGATGCCCGGAAAAAGCGGAAAAAACAGTTGACGGCACTGGCTGGCCTATGCTATATTATGCAGGCGAGCAAAAGGCTCTTTTTTTTACGTTGTTATTTTTTCAGCCCCGGACGCGGGGTCCCACAAATCAAATGATCGCGTAAATACAGGTAAAATCGCATATTTTGTGGAGGAGAACAAAATGAGAACAAGAATTACATTAGCATGCACAGAGTGCAAACAGAGAAACTACAATACGACCAAAGAAAAAAAGAACCATCCGGACAGAATGGAAACAATGAAGTATTGCAAATTCTGCAAGAAGCATACAATGCATAAGGAGACGAAGTAATCCAATGACAGATAATACTTCTGCAAAAAAAGAAAAGGGCAGTTTCTTTAAGAATCTTAAACTCGAGTTTAAGAAAATCATTTGGCCTGACACAAAGGATGTTGCAAAGAAAACTCTTTTGATCATTGTCGTAACCATTATCTTAGGCGTGTTAATTAAACTTTTAGATACCGGCATTCAGGCGCTGCTGTCGCTGATTGCTTAAAGGAGTTAACTATGGCAGATGGAGCAAATTGGTATGTTGTGCATACCTATTCCGGTTACGAGAATAAGGTAAAGGCTAACATTGAGAAAACCATAGAGAACAGAAAACTTCAGGACCAGATCTTTGAAGTTACTGTTCCAATGCAGGACGTGATCGAGATTAAGAACGGTGCCAGAAAACAGGTTCAGAAGAAACAGTTCCCTGGATATGTTCTTATTAATATGATCATGAATGACAGCACCTGGTATGTTGTCAGAAACACCAGAGGTGTGACTGGATTTGTCGGACCTGGAAGTAAACCGGTCCCGCTTTCCGAGGAGGAGATCAAACCGCTTATCGCAACCGGCGAAAAGATCATTGTTTCCTTCGAGGTTGGTGATCTGGTTACCGCTATTGCCGGCGTATGGGAAGGCACGGTCGGAAAAGTTATTGCTGTAAACGAAAGCAGACAGACGGTTACGATCAATGTTGATATGTTTGGCAGAGAAACCCCGGTTGATATCAGTTTTATGGATATCAAGAAAATGTAATTGCTGTTTAGAACAAAAGTGTTCTTAACATACAGATTCCGGAGATGACCTTGACTCCGGAAAATTCAGAAGAAAGGGAGATTTTATTATGGCAAAAAAAATCGACGGTTACATTAAGTTACAGATCGAAGCTGGAAAAGCTTCTCCTGCACCGCCAGTTGGACCGGCTCTCGGTCAGTATGGCGTGAACATTGTGCAGTTCACCAAGGAATTCAATGCAAGAACAGCTGATCAGATGGGAATGATCATTCCTGTTGTTATCACTGTTTACGCAGACAGAAGTTTCACATTTATCACCAAGACCCCTCCTGCACCGGTTCTGATCAAGAAGGCTTGCAAGATTCAGTCTGGTTCCGGCGAACCAAACAGAAAGAAAGTTGCTACGATCACAAAAGCAGACCTTCAGCAGATTGCAGAAACCAAGATGCCGGATCTCAATGCCGCTTCTTTAGAGGCTGCAATGAGCATGATCGCAGGAACATGCCGTTCTATGGGCGTGTTAGTAGAAGAGTAAGGAGGGCCGGAAAAGATGAAACACGGAAAGAAATATCAGGAAGCAGCAAAAGCGATCGACCGTATGTCTTTATATGACAGCACAGATGCTTTTGAGCTTGTAAAAAAGAGTTCTACAGCAAAATTTGATGAGACAGTGGAAGTACATATCCGTACCGGATGTGACGGACGTCATGCAGATCAGCAAATCCGTGGCGCAGTCGTTCTTCCAAACGGCACCGGCAAACAGGTCCGCGTCCTCGTTTTTGCAAAAGGTGAAAAAGAAAAAGAAGCTCTGGAAGCAGGCGCAGATTTTGTCGGCGCAGAAGAACTGATTCCGAGAATTCAGAATGAAAACTGGTTTGAATATGATGTTGTTGTTGCAACCCCGGACATGATGGGCGTTGTCGGACGTCTTGGTAAGATCCTCGGACCAAAAGGCCTTATGCCTAACCCGAAAGCAGGAACCGTTACCATGGATGTTGCAAAAGCAATCGCAGACATCAAAGCTGGTAAGATCGAATACAGACTGGACAAGGCAAACATCGTTCACTGCCCGATCGGAAAAGTTTCCTTTACAACCGATCAGCTGCAGGAGAACTTCAGAGCACTGACTGACGCCATCATTAAAGCGCGCCCGGCAGCTCTTAAAGGTACTTATCTGAAGAGCATTACCGTAGCTTCTACAATGGGTCCTGGCGTCAAAGTGAATGTTGCAAAACTTCTGAACCAGTAAATTCGATTCATTCAATCATTCCGGGTTGTTCCGGAAACCAAATACGTTGTTTTATCATTGACAGCACGCCTGTCATGTGGTAAACATATAAATTGCCGAAGACAGTAGGTGGGAAGCGGAACTTCCGTGGACCGTAACGAGTGATCTACCTACCGAGGATTTTAAGTGATATTCTTACTCCCTCTTTGTCTTTGTGCAAAGAGGGATTTTCTATATCCTCTAAATCGGCAGATATTCTAACAAGGAGGAAGAAAAATGGCAAAAGTTGAACAGAAACAGCCAATCATCAAAGAAATCAGTGATTATTTGAATGGCGCAAGTGCAGCTGTTCTGGTAAACTACCGCGGCCTTACTGTTGAGCAGGATACCGTCCTTCGTAAACAGTTAAGAGAAAGCGGGATCATCTACAAAGTTTACAAGAACACGATGATCAACTTCGCAGTCAAAGACACAGAATTTGCTGAATTGGCACAGCTTTTGGAAGGCCCAACGGCTATTGCTATTTCCAAAGATGATGCAACTGCACCGGCAAGAATCATTGCTCAGTTTGCAAAAACAGCACCGCTTCTGGAAATGAAAGCAGGCGTTGTGGAAGGAACCTTCTATGACGCAGCAGGAATCAATGCAATCGCAGAGATCCCGTCAAGAGACGTTCTGTTGGGAAGATTGTTCGGCAGCATGCAGTCACCAATCGCAAATCTTGCCCGCGTTCTGAACCAGATCGCTGAAAAAGGCGGCGCAGGCGCAGCAGAAGAACCAAAAGCAGAAGAAGCTCCGCAGGAGGCAGCTGTAGAAGAAGCAGCTCCGCAGGAAGAAGTGAAGGCAGAGGAAGGTGCAGCAGAAGCACCTGCAGCCGAGTAATTAGAGGAGGAAATCAAAATGGCAAAATTAACCACAGAAGAATTTATCGCAGCAATCAAGGAATTGTCTGTATTAGAGTTAAACGATTTAGTTAAAGCTTGTGAAGAAGAATTCGGTGTTTCCGCAGCAGCAGGTGTTGTCGTTGCAGCAGCAGGCGCAGGCGCAGCAGTTGAAGAAGAAGAAAAGACAGAATTCGATGTTGAGTTAACAGAGATCGGTCCGAACAAAGTTAAAGTCATCAAGATCGTTCGTGACTACACAGGACTCGGACTGAAAGAAGCAAAAGAACTCGTTGACAAAGCTCCTTCTATCATCAAAGAAGGTATCACAAAAGCAGAAGCTGATGACCTTATTGCAAAACTTGCAGAAGAAGGCGCTAAAGGTACAGCTAAATAATTTCAATCTGTTAGAATGTCAAAACAGGAGCGGATCTCCGCTCCTGTTTTTTTCTTTTCATGAGTAATAGTTCCTTTGGGGGCAGGTTTGACAATGAAAGAACAGATAAGTGTACTTTTTGCAGAGGGGTGATATAATAAAACAAAAAAGGAGGAACCAATATGCAGGAAGTATGTGAATTCATTAAAGAATGTGGCACTTATTATCTGGCAACGATCGATGGAGATCAGGCGCGTGTGCGTCCGTTTGGCACCATCCATATTTTTGACGGAAAACTTTATATTCAGACAGGAAAGGTGAAACCGGTTTACAAACAGCTGATCGAAAATCCAAAAGCAGAACTTTGCTGCTTCAAAGACGGCACATGGCTGAGACTGGCCGGCAAACTGATTCCGGACGAGAGAGTCGAGGCAAAGAAGAGCATGCTGGATGCTTATGAGAGCTTAAGAGGCATGTATGATGAGAATGATGACAACTGCATCGTCTTCTATTTTGAAGATGCAACGGCATCATTTGCATCCTTCGGCGGAGAACCAAAGGAGATCAAATTCTAAGACTGAAAAGAATATCGACATAAATCGACAACAAAAAGGGGCTTGTTTGAGCCCCTTTTTTATGTACACTTAAAAGTTTTATCTGAACTTGAAGGTCAGGAGACCAGCGATAAATACGACCAGGATAATGATCGGCAGAACAAACTGCATATAAGGTTTCATCCACTTCTTCACCTTCAGACCTTTTCCGGCATTGGCCTCTGCAGTGAAATTGTCCCAGCCCCATCCGAACTTCCAGGTACAGAACAGGACGTAGATAAAGCAGCCAATCGGAAGAAGCAGATTGCTTACGATGAAGTCTTCCAGATCCAGCACGCCGGATCCCTCTGCGAACGGAACAAAGCCGCTCCAGACGTTAAAGCCTAGAATGCAAGGAAGTGACAGGATGATCATGCAGATTCCGCAGATGATGCAGCCTTTGACACGGCTGACACCGGTCCAGTCACGGAACATAGCCAGAATGTTTTCAAATACGGCAAGAACAGTAGATAATGCCGCAAAGGTCATAAACAGGAAGAATAAAGATCCCCAGATCCTTCCGCCGGCCATGTTTGCAAAGATGTTCGGCAGAGTGACGAAGATCAGGCTCGGGCCTGCGCCGGCATCAACACCAAATGTTGAGCATGCCGGGAAGATGATCAGACCAGCCATGATAGCTACGAGGGTATCCAGGATAATAACGTTGATGGACTCGCCCATAAGGGAACGTTTCTTGTCCAGGTAGCTGCCGAAGATGGCCATAGAACCGATACCTAAACTCAAAGTGAAGAATGCCTGATTCATGGCGGCATTCACCGTACCCCAGGTGATCTTGGTAAAGTCAGGCAGCAGATAGAAGGTAAGGCCGTCTTTTGCGCCTGAAAGAGTGCAGGAATGAATGACCAGAACGATCAGCAGTACGAACAGGATCAGCATCATATATTTTGTCACCTGCTCCAGACCTTTATTTAAACTGAAGGAACAGATCAAAAATCCAATCACGCAGATGATAGCTGTAAACAGGATCTGCTGGCCAGGGTTGGAGATCATAGCTCCGAACGCTTCTCCTGACTGTTCTGCGCTTAAACCGGCATATTCACCGGAAACAAAACCGACAAAGTATTTCAGAAACCAGCCGGCGACACAGGTATAAAACATCATCAGAACGACATTTCCGATAAAAGGCAATGGAGAAGACCAGCCCCAGTGCTGCTTTTTGCCCTGGAGGGTCGTAAGCATTTTCAAAGGACTTTTCTGGCTGCCGCGGCCGATGGAAAACTCCATGGTCATGACCGGAATGCCAAGGATGATCAGGAAGATAATATAAAGAAGGACGAACGCTCCACCGCCGTTCTGTCCAGTCAGATACGGAAACTTCCAGACATTGCCGCATCCAATCGCGCATCCTGCGCTGAGTAAGATGAAGCCGAGACGGCTTCCCAGACGTTCTCTGTTATTATTCATTTCTCGCCTCCTGTGACAAGTGTCTGTTTAGAAGAATCCCCATTCTGTAAACCTGCCACAATATTTTAAGAATGTTAAAACTTTTTGTGGAAATAGTCAATAGAAATGGCTTTTCTGTTGACAAAAGCTGTTTATAAAAAGAATAAAAAATAGTTTGACACGGAAAATCGCTTGTAGTACACTATATCCTGCACTATTGTGGAAAAGTGGCCTTTTTGTGCGCGCATTTTTTCGGAAACTGCCTGGCAGAAGGAAACAGAAGCAGGGCGGAAAACCGTGGAAATTACAAGGAAAAATCCTGAAAAATCAACGTTTCAAGGCGGCCGCGAATATTTAAACAAAGGAGAGATTGCTTTCATGGAGAAAAACAGAATTCGTCCCGTAAAATATGGCAAGGGAATCCGAATGAGTTATTCCAATCAGGAAGAAGTTCTGGAAATGCCAAACCTGATCGAGATCCAAAAATCTTCGTATCAGTGGTTTATTACAGATGGTTTAAAAGAAGTATTCGACGACATATCTCCAATCGAGGATTTCAATCAATCTCTGAGCTTAGAGTTTGTTGATTTTCAGATTGCCCGCGATGACATTAAATACACCATTGAAGAGTGCAAAGAGCGGGATGCAACTTATGCGGCTCCTTTAAAAGTAAAAGTCCGTCTGAACAACAAGGAAACCGGAGAGATCAGCGAGCACGAGATCTTCATGGGTGACATGCCTCTTATGACAGAGACAGGTACCTTTGTGATCAACGGTGCGGAGCGTGTTATCGTTTCCCAGCTGGTTCGTTCCCCGGGCATCTATTTCACACTCAGCCATGATAAATTAGGAAAAGAATTATATGCATGCAATGTGATCCCAAACAGAGGAGCATGGTTTGAATATGAAACAGACTCCAACGATGTGTACTATGTGCATGCAGATAAGGCAAGAAAAGTTCCTGTCACAGTTCTGATCCGTGCGCTTGGTGTTGGCACAAATGAAGAGATCCTGGAAATGTTTGGTGAAGAGCCAAAGATCCTTGCCTGCTTCGAGAAGGATAATTCACACAACTACGAAGGTGGTATCCTGGAACTTTATAACAAGCTTCGTCCGGGAGAGCCGCTGCAGGTAGAGAACGCAGAGAATCTGATCACTTCCATGTTCTTTGATCCTAAGCGTTATGATCTGGCTAAAGTTGGCCGTTATAAATTTAATAAGAAGTTAGCTTATAAGAATCGTCTGGTTGGCGCTACGCTGGCAGAGGATGTGATCCATCGCGGCACTGGCGAAGTGATCGCTGAAGCAGGAACCGTTGTCGATGAAGAGCTTGCAGAACGCATCCAGAACGGTGCAGTTCCATCTGTCCTGGTTCAGGGAGAAGGAAGAGCCGTTAAGGTTCTTTCCAACCTGGTGGTTGATATTCAGGAATATGTCAACCTTTCTAATAAGGAAATGGAAGAGATGGGCATTACCGAAAGAGTATACTATCCGGAACTTGCCCGCCTGATGGAAGAAAACACCAAGAAAGCAGATCTCAAAGAAGCAATCCGCAAAGATGTGCATAACCTGATTCCGAAACATATCACAAAAGAAGATATTTTCGCCTGTATTTCCTATGGACTGAATCTGGATTCCGGACTTGGAAACTTTGATGATATCGACCACCTGGGCAACAGAAGGATCCGCAGCGTCGGTGAACTTCTGCAGAACCAGTACCGTGTCGGTCTGTCCAGAATGGAAAGAGTTGTCCATGAAAGAATGCAGACACAGGATATTGATACGATCACACCGCAGTCCCTGATCAACATCAAGCCGGTCACCGCTGCAGTTCGTGAATTCTTCGGATCCTCCCAGCTGTCACAGTTCATGGATCAGTGTAATCCGCTTGGTGAGCTGACTCATAAGAGACGTCTTTCTGCACTGGGTCCTGGCGGTCTTTCCAGAGATCGTGCCGGATTCGAAGTCCGTGACGTACATTACACTCACTATGGTCGTATGTGCCCGATCGAGACACCTGAAGGTCCGAACATCGGATTGATCAACTCCCTTGCAAGCTATGCACGCGTTAATAAGTATGGCTTCATCGAGGCACCTTACCGTGTGATCGATAAAACCAATAAAAATAATCCGGTCGTTACAAACGAAGTCGTTTATCTGACCGCAGATGAAGAAGATAAATACAAAGTCGCACAGGCAAACGCCCAGCTGGATGCAAAAGGACATTTCATCCGTAACACAGTTGCAGGACGTTTCCGCGATGAGACCAGTGAATATGACAAGACAGAAGTCGATCTGATGGACGTCTCCCCTAAGATGGTCTTCTCCGCAGCGACATCCATGATCCCATTCCTGGAGAACGACGATGCAAACCGTGCGCTGATGGGTTCCAACATGCAGCGTCAGGCTGTTCCGCTTCTGACAACAGAAGCTCCGATCATCGGAACCGGAATGGAATCCAAAACAGCAAAAGACTCCGGCGTTTGTGTTCTGGCAAAAGAAGACGGAGTTGTGGAGCATGTTACAGCCAGCGAGATCGGTATCCGCGGCAAGGATGGCATCTATCGTACTTATAAAGTTGCTAAATTTGTCCGCAGCAACCAGTCAAACTGCTACAACCAGAGACCGATCGTCAGCAAAGGCGAAAAGGTCAAAGAAGGCCAGATCATCGCAGACGGCGCCAGCACTTCCCAGGGCGAGATCGCTCTTGGCAAGAACCCGTTGATCGGATTCATGACATGGGAAGGCTACAACTACGAGGATGCTGTTCTGATCAGTGAGCGCCTTGTCAGAGATGATGTCTATACCTCCATTCATATTGAGCGTTATGAGACAGAGGCTCGTGACACCAAGCTGGGACCGGAAGAAATCACAAGAGACGTACCGGGCGTTGGCGAGGAAGCTCTGAAAGATCTGGATGACCGCGGCATCATCCGCATTGGTGCGGAAGTACATGCCGGCGATATCCTGGTTGGTAAAGTCACTCCAAAGGGTGAGACAGAACTGACACCGGAAGAAAGACTGCTCCGAGCAATCTTTGGTGAGAAGGCAAGAGAAGTCCGTGATACCTCCCTGAAAGTACCGCATGGTGCGTATGGTATTGTTGTGGACGCAAAAGTATTTACAAGAGAAGACGGAGATGAATTAAGCCCTGGCGTAAATAAGACCGTTCGTGTTTATATCGCGCAGAAGAGAAAGATCTCCGTTGGTGATAAGATGGCAGGCCGCCACGGTAATAAGGGTGTTGTCAGCCGCGTACTTCCGATCGAAGACATGCCGTTCCTTCCGAACGGACGTCCTCTGGATATCGTGCTGAATCCTCTGGGTGTGCCAAGCCGTATGAATATCGGACAGATCCTGGAGACCCACCTTTCTCTGGCAGCAAAGGCACTTGGCTTCCAGATCGCAACACCAGTCTTTGATGGTGCGAACGAGTTTGACATTATGGATACGCTGGATATGGCGAATGATTATGTCAATGGGGACTGGGAGAAGTTCAAAAAGAAATATGAGAAATCGGTAGATCCGGCCATTATCAAATATCTGGAAAAGAATCTGGATCACAGAGCAGAATGGAAAGGCGTTCCGATCTCCCGTGACGGAAAAGTGCAGCTGCGTGACGGCCGCACCGGTGAATTCTTTGATGCACCGGTCACGATCGGACATATGCATTACCTGAAACTGCACCATCTGGTCGATGACAAGATCCATGCTCGTTCTACAGGCCCGTACTCTCTGGTTACACAGCAGCCTCTGGGTGGTAAAGCTCAGTTCGGTGGTCAGCGTTTCGGTGAGATGGAAGTCTGGGCACTGGAAGCATATGGCGCATCCTACACACTGCAGGAGATCCTGACTGTGAAATCGGACGATGTTGTCGGCCGTGTAAAGACATACGAGGCTATTATCAAAGGCGACAACATTCCGGAAGCAGGCACACCGGAATCCTTCAAGGTCCTGGTAAAAGAGCTGCAGTCACTGGCTCTGGATATCAAGGTCCTGAACGAGGATGATACCGAGATCAAACTTTTGGAGTCGGTTGATTATGGTGAGACAAACTTTAATGCGATGCTCTCAAATAACAACTATCCGAAGCCGAAAGAGAATGTAGCCCGTCACGGCTTCTCCGTACAGGAATTCAATGAAGCGGAAGAGCTGGTAGACGTTGATGATTATGACGCTGATTATGATGAAGCGGACGACGCAGAATAGGAGGGACGAAGAATGGCACAATTAGTAAACTCAAGCTATGAGCCGATGACATTCGACAAGATCAGAATTGGTCTTGCATCACCTGAAAAGATCAGGGAATGGTCCCACGGCGAAGTCACCAAACCGGAGACAATCAACTACAGAACACTGAAACCGGAAAAAGACGGTCTGTTCTGTGAAAAGATATTTGGACCAAGCAAAGACTGGGAATGCCACTGCGGAAAATACAAAAAAGTCAGATACAAAGGTGTGATCTGCGACCGCTGCGGCGTAGAAGTAACCAAGGCATCTGTCCGTCGTGAGCGCATGGGTTCTATTGAACTGGCAGCACCGGTTTCCCACATCTGGTATTTCAAGGGAATCCCATCCCGTATGGGTCTGATCCTGGATCTTTCCCCGAAGACACTGGAGAAAGTCCTTTACTTTGCAAGCCATATCGTACTCGATCCGGGTGAGACGGATCTGAAATACAAAGATGTTCTGAATGAGGCAGAGTACAATGCAGCATTAGAACGTAACGGCGATGCAGCAGAGACACTGCGTGTCGGCATGGGTGCAGAAGCAATTGAAGAGATCCTGGAAGCAATTGATCTGGATGAGCTGTCCAAGGAACTGCATGATGCACTGGATAATTCCACCGGTCAGAAGAAGGCAAAACTGATCAAGAGACTGGAAGTCGTAGAAGCATTCCGCAAGAGTGGGAACAAACCAGAGTGGATGATCTTAAAGGTGATCCCGGTCATTCCGCCGGATCTTCGTCCGATGGTTCAGCTGGACGGCGGCCGTTTTGCAACCAGCGACCTGAATGATCTGTACCGTCGTATTATCAACCGTAATAATCGTCTGAAAAGACTGTTAGAGCTGGGCGCTCCGCAGATCATTGTCCGCAATGAGAAAAGAATGCTGCAGGAAGCAGTAGATGCACTGATCGATAACGGCAGAAGAGGCCGTCCGGTTACCGGCCCTGGCAACCGTTCTCTGAAATCCTTGTCTGATATGCTGAAAGGAAAACAGGGACGTTTCCGTCAGAACCTTCTGGGTAAGCGTGTTGACTATTCCGGACGTTCGGTTATCGTCGTTGGACCGGAACTGAAGATCTATCAGTGTGGTCTTCCGAAAGAAATGGCAGTAGAGCTGTTCAAACCTTTTGTTATGAAGAAGCTCTGCGATTATGAAAAAGCAAATAATATCAAGCAGGCCAAGAAGATGGTCGAAAAACTTCAGCCGGAAGTATGGGATGTCCTGGAAGAAGTTATCCGCGAGCATCCGGTCATGCTGAACCGTGCACCGACCCTGCATAGATTAGGTATTCAGGCATTCGAGCCGATCCTTGTAGAAGGCCGTGCAATCCGTCTGCATCCATTGGTATGTACTGCATACAATGCTGACTTCGACGGCGACCAGATGGCAGCACATCTTCCGCTGTCTGCAGAAGCACAGGCAGAATGTAGATTCCTTTTGCTTTCTCCAAACAACCTGCTGAAGCCATCAGATGGTGCTCCGGTTGCAGTTCCTAGCCAGGATATGGTTCTTGGAATCTATTACCTGACACAGCAGCGTGACGGAGA